>DUVZ01000313.1 GCA_012840785.1 Bacteroidales bacterium | reverse complement strand
TGTCGGCTCCGTCTGGTAGAGAGCCTTTCACAAGTTCTAGTTTGTCGCGAATATCACTAGCCGACTCGTCGATGTTGCCTCCATACTCAAATTCTAGCGTAATGATCGACATATTGTCTTGCGATTTAGAGGTCAGTTTCTTTAACCCCTCCACAGCATTTAACGCATTTTCTAGAGGCTCAGTTATATTTGTTTCAATATCGCTAGAACTTGCTCCACCATATGAGGTCATAACTGTTAGTTGGGTTGTCTCAATCTCTGGTAGCAAGTCTATTGCCAATCGTGAATAGGCAAAAAGACCCATCAACACAATAGCCACAAAGACTAATATTGTAGTAATTGGTTTCTTTACCGCTGATTCATATATTTTCATATTATCTTTTTATTTTTTATAGTTGTGTTATTAGCTTTCAAGCGATAGAGCATTACTCTACTACTTCTACTTCTTGATTATCAGATAATCTTGATGCACCAGCTACAACTATCTCGTCACCGGCTTCAACACCCGATAAAACTTCGTAACTCGATCCTAAATGTTGTCCAATAGTAATCACTCTTTTTTGAGCAACTCCATTGTTTACAACAAAAACATGACGGTCGTTACTTCCTGTCTGCTTCATTACCGAAGCATCTGGAACCAAAATACCTTCGTTGCTACCAAGGTTAATGTTTACACGAGCAAACATACCTGGACGAATGCGTGAATCGTTGTTTGCAATACTTATCTCTACTGGAAAAGTATGCGAAGCTTGATTAATAGTAGGGTGTACGAGTGTTACTTTTCCGGTAAACTCCTCATCGGGATATACATTTACCGATACCCCAACTTCCATTCCTTTGCTTATTTTGGTATACAACTCTTCGGATGCATGCACGAGCAACTTCACAGGATTGAAATCTTCTATTTGCAATATGTGCATACCTGCAGGCATATCACCCGAGTCGTAGTTTCTTTCTGTCACTACTCCATTTATAGGGCTTCTTAAAGTAGTGTTTTCGGATAGGTTGCTAGCATTGCTTTTTGCAACATCCAACTGCACTTCCAGCTGCTCTATTTGTTGTTTCGAAATACCACCCACTTCATACAACTCTCTGTAGCGCTGTAGGTCTCGCTCTAAATTTGCTATCTGAATATCGGTTTGAGATAAATTGGTTTTATCTAACTCAACTAAAATTTGTCCTCTTCTCACTCTATCGCCAACTTCTACATGTATTTTACGAATACGTGCAGGCATTGCAGGAGATATTTTATTTACAACATTTGACTCAACAGTAGCTGTGTAAACGTTTGTCAACGGAATGGTTCTATTAATTGCCGTTTCTACTTTCACTAATGGTTTTGCAATTTCAGTTTCCTCTTCTTCTTTTGCTCCACACGAAAAAAGTAGAGCTGCTCCTAAAAGCAAAACTAAGTGTGATAAATTTATACCTTTCATAAGTGTTTTATTTTGTTTTTTCCCCATGGAATAATGCTTTGCATTTGTATCGTAATTTTTATTCCACACGGTGTTTGTTATTCTTGTTTTAATCTTGTTTTGTTTCTTAAAATATGGGTTGATCTGCACCAATTACTTTTTCAAGTTCTGATTTTGCAGTCATATAATCATAAATTGCATTGTTGTATTGCAAGCCTGTACTGGTAACGCCCAATGCTGCTTGATTCACATCAACAATTGTTCCCATACCAGTTTCATAGCGCTTCACAGCAATCTCGTATCCTTTTTCTGCCTGTTTTCTGGCAGTTTTCAAAGAGTTTACTTGCTCTATACTTTTAGCAATTTGATTTATTTGGTTTTGCAACATCAATTTTATCTGACGCTCTGCATCTTCGCGTTGCATCTCAACCTGACTCACTGTTAGTTTTGCCTCTTTTCTATCGTAATGCTTTCTTCCACCATCAAATATAGGGATAGCCAATGTAATACCAGCAGTAGCATAAGGATCCCATTTGTAATCACCAAATTTGAAGTCGTTGTTCTGACTCATATATTGGTAATTCAAATTTGCCGTTAGGGTAGGGAGATACTGCGAAGTACGCAGTTCGTATACTTTCTTCAACTGTTCTATTTGCAAATCTATCTGACGCAAATCGCTATTATTTATCAACGACAAATCGGTGTCTAATAAATCTGCATACATATCGTCCTCGTAGTTTTCCAACGAACCAATAATACCCAATGGAACCTCTAAGTCAATCCCCATCAACGCTTTCAACTGCAATATAGCAAGCTGAACAGCATTTCTGGTTTGCAACATCTCTGGTATAATGTTTTGCAAACGCACACTTGCAGTAATAAGGTCGTACTCAGCAACCAATCCTTGTTCGAATTTGTTTTGAATATCCTTTAATACTTCCGACTCTGTATCGAATGTCTTTTTATACACATTGTAAGAGTCTTGTGCAAGCAGTGCACCATAGAAAGCTTTCTTTACCTGATTTGCCAATTCTATTTTTGAAGAGCGAGACTGCTCTACAGCCAGCTCCACATCGATACTTGTTAGCTGAATATTTTTCCAAAGCGACGGAACGATAATAGGTAGGTTTACAACAACCCCAGCCGACCACATATTAGAACGTCCAAATTGAATGCCCTCTGCTTCCTCCTCTTCTGTAGGTTCTGAGCCACCCAATATTTTTCCAAGTACATTCACTATTTTCAACTCCTCTGGAGTAAAATCAGTTGGATCTAAATCGGCACCCAGCATACCGCCAAAACCACCATCCATATACATGGTTTGCTTTTTAATAGTACGTGTATACTGTCCCACAGCATCAATTTGCGGATAAAGAGCCGATTGAGTACTTTTCTTTGTGTACTTCTTCTTCTCAATCTCCATATCAGCTATTTTTATTGTAGGGCTCTCGTTCATAGCTATCGATAGGGCTGCCTCGATATCTATAAACACACTATCGCTTACTGCCGGCTCGGCTTCTTGTGCCTCCACAGCTATGCTCATAGCTTCTTGAGCATACATTGTTGCTGAAAACAAGAACAACCCCATCGATAGGGATATTGCTCGTATTGTTTTGTTTAGCTTTACTTTCATAATCATTCTATCTTGTTTTGATTTTTTTTAAACGTTTATATCTGAATAATGTTTCGTTAGAAATGTATCTACAATTTCTATGCCACTTGCTGTAGAAATACCACGAATGAAGTTAATCATTGTTGTGAAAAAGAGTTCCCAGTCTGTAAAAGTCTTGTTTGCCAATCTTGTAGCATTCATAAAGGTGCGACTACTATCTTGCAATAGAAACGAAACAATATCTATGTTTAAATCCTTTCTTATCACACCCTGTGACATTCCTTCCTCCAAAAACTGTCTTATATGAACCACTCCTCGGTTTTGTTGATCAATCAACTCTTGATTTGCTTTTGGATAATATTTTTTCACATCATCTATGAATATCATATTCAAGAAATCAAACTCTTTGCGCATCTCTATTATGCGCAAAAACATATGAACCACTGTTTGCTCATCCTTCGATATATCCTTGATATATTCAGCTTTCATTTTCTCCATGTGGCGTATATAATGCAATAGGAGATCTTCTTTGTCTTTAAAGTTTTGGTAAATCGTTCTTTTAGAAATACCAAGCCTAGAAGCAATCTCATCCATCGATATCCTTTTTATGCCATGTTTCACAAAAAGTTCGCCTGCTTGTTCAATTATTCTATCTTTCAATTCCATTTTTTAATTTTTAATAGGGTGCAAAGATAACAAGAAAACTCTAAACACATAATTAGTTTCCTAAGTTTTAACTAACTTTACAATTACAACTGTTATTTGCTCCTATATGATGGCACAATGCCATGTAGAGAGCCTAAGCACGCTATAACTAACTGACAGATAAAAATATATATACACAGCAAAAGCGAGCTTTTGACCCACTCAAGATTGTATAACTAAATACCCCAGGCTGTTAAACAAAGCCAAACATTGTAGCACACAAGCCCTCATTACAGATGTATCTATCTAAAAATGAGACTATACACCGTGCTATAATTACAAATAGTGAGAGAAATAAACCTAATATCTTATTTGTTGATACTAGCACCTGTTTTGCTTCATACTTTAAAGTTTTTTATGTAAGTTTGTCCTTCAAAAATGAAGATATGATCTGTTTTCCGAATGCTAAAATAAATCTAGGTCTCAATATTGTATCCAAACGAGAGGATGGCTACCACAACATCGAAACAATTTTTTATCCTATCGGATTGAAAGATGCCCTGGAAGTGCTAGAAAGCGAAAACCAAGAGGCTTACACACTTTTTTCATCGGGTATAGATGTTGGTGCAAATAGCGAAAACAACTTGGTAATTAAAGCACTCAACATGATGCGTGCAGAAAAAGAGATACCAAATATCGACATTCATCTACTTAAAAAAATACCTAGTGGTGCAGGGTTGGGTGGGGGCTCAGCCGATGGAGCTTTTATGCTAAAACTGCTCAACGATACATTCTCACTAGGCTTTAGTTACAACCAGCTACACCAATTTGCTGTGAAACTAGGAGCCGATTGTGCTTTTTTCCTAAAAAACAGACCTGCTTTTGCTACTGGCATTGGTGACCAACTTGAAGATGTAGATCTATCGTTAGAGCAATACTATATGGTGTTAGTAAAACCACCCCTATTTGTATCTACCCAAGAGGCTTATGCCCACGTGGTGCCGCAAAAGCCCAAGATGTTGCTTAAAGAGATTGTAAAAATGCCCATACAAGAGTGGCGCAACTATATGCACAACGATTTCGAAACATCTATATTTAAAAAACACCCCGCCATAGCCGAAATAAAACAAACACTATACAACAAGGGAGCACTATATGCCTCCATGTCGGGTTCGGGTACATCGGTATATGGCTTTTTTGAGGAGAAACCCAAGCTCAATTTTCCCAACTATTTTGTATGGAACAATTACTTATAAATATTATAAAAAACCAATCACATGTACAACAAACTTAAACTATTGATGGCACTGCTTATATGTGCCAGTGGGCTTTTTGCTCAATCGAAAGTATCTCTAGAGAGTGTTAGAGTTTTCGAGCCCATTTCGGTGCAAAAACCAATCCTATTGGATAGTGTTAACCTTAAAAACGAGAAATACTCTGATAAGCTTTTGCTAGAAAGCACACTCTCGATACCCACTCACGATCGTTTTACCAACACATTAAAGGCAGATACAGCTGGTTTTTTCCACATCAATAAAACAGACTCGGAGTATGCCATTCACTTGCTCTCTTTTTATCTTGCTGGTGACAATTATGGCAAAGCCAAACTAACAGTTACATCTCCCAATATGCTTGAGGTATATATTAATGGTGAGAAAAAGGCAACAAAATCTGATGCCACAGATAGTATTTCAAATGCAGGTTCTGCTGAAGCTACACTCAACGGAACATTGAATAATGCACGCGTAGTGGTAAAGGTGTTGGCTTCAAATGCACAACCATTTGATGCAGCAGCAGTAAAAATAGAGGCACAGCCCCACGAAAACGACTCTCTGCTCAATGTGCAAATGACAGACACTCCAACCCGCAAAATAGATATAGTAGATATATTAGAAGGTAAGCGTGTTTCATCTACCTCCATATCGCCTAGTGGACGATTCGTATCTATCAATTTGAGCGAAACATTGCCAGGAGGCAAAACCAATAGTTATATAGAGGTGTTTGACACACAACAGCGTCGCACACTTATCAACGAGCCCACAGGTAGAAAACAGTTCAACTGGATGCCAAAATCTGATATGTTCACCTATATTACAGAGACAAAAAATGGCAATACCATGTTCAAACTCGACCCGCTAACAATGGAAACAACTATTCTTGCCGAGAACCTTCCCGAAGGCAGATTTATGTTTGCCCCCAATGAGCAGTCGATGTTTTACACCACCAGAGAGACCATGGAGGTGAAATCTCCTGAGAGCCTAAAACGAATGATGGGAATAGACGACCGTCAAGGGCACTACCGTGACAGACACTATATACATCAATATATATTTGAAACAGGACTATCGCAACAGATAACTTTTGGAAAACAAACAGCACGTCTCAATGCTGTGAGCTCTGATGGTAAACAGATACTTTTTTCTACATCCAAAGAGTTGCTCACCGAACGTCCATTTAGCACTAGCTCGATGTACTTGCTACAACTTGAAACAATGCAGGTTGATACATTGTGGGAAGATGAGAAATTTGTCTCCTATGCACAGTTTTCACCCAACAACAAACAGATTCTTATAGCAGGAGGTCCAGAGGCTTTCAACGGTATAGGACTTAATATTAAAGAGGGACAAATAGCCAATAGCTACGACACACAAGCTTTTATTATGACCCTTTCAAACAAAAATATAGAGGCAATAACAATAGATTTCGATCCAGCTATCGACTCGCAAGTGTGGAACAAAACAGACAACCATATCTACTTTCGAGTACAAGACAGAGATAGAGGCAACATATACAAATACAATCCAAAGAATGCCAAATTCTCGCAATTGAATTTAAATGAAGATGTAGTTAGATCTTTCGACATAGCCAATCAATCGCAATGGGCTACATACACAGGAGTAAGCCTTGCAAACTCTAATAGAGCATATGTACTAGATTTAAAAAACGAAAAATCGATTATGATTTCCGATCCCTACAACAATCGTTTGTCGGAAATGACACTAAGCGAAGTGAAAGATTGGAATTTCAAATCATCCTTTGGTGACGAAATTGAAGGACGCTACTACCTTCCTCCAAATTTCGATCCAAATAAAAAATACCCACTTATAGTATATTACTATGCAGGCACTAGTCCCACACAACGCATCTTCGAAAGCACCTACCCACTACAGGTATATGCTGCACAAGACTATGTTGTGTATACACTACAGCCAAGTGGAACTACCGGTTATGGACAAGAGTTTTCGGCACGCCACGTAAATGCATGGGGCATACAAACAGCCGACGAAATTATCGAAGGTACCAAAGCATTTGTTGCCGCTCACGATTTTGTAGATGGCGACAAAATTGGCTGTATTGGTGCATCCTACGGTGGTTTTATGACTCAATACCTGCAAACACAAACCGATATATTTGCAGCAGCAGTATCGCATGCAGGCATTAGCAATATCACAAGCTATTGGGGTGTAGGCTTTTGGGGCTATGGATACAGCTCAGGAGCAAGTGCAGGAAGCTATCCTTGGAACAATTACGACCTGTATGTAAATCAGAGTCCACTTTTCAATGCCGACAAAATAAACACACCACTACTATTGCTTCACGGCACAGTAGACACCAATGTACCCATTGGAGAAAGCTACCAAATGTACACAGCACTGAAGCTATTGGGCAAAGAGGTAGAGTTTATACAAGTAGAAGGTGAAAACCACGCCATTTACAACTACAAAAAACGCATTGGGTGGAACCACTCTATCTATGCATGGTTTGCAAAATGGCTAAAAGACGATTCACGCTGGTGGGACACACTCTATCCAGAACCAAATAAATAGATGAACTATCAGGTAAATAAACCGTTAAATAGAAAGGGGAAATACAATATAAAAAGTTTCCCCTTTTTATATGAAATACTTAATAAAAATATATGAATATAGATTTAAACAAATTACTAAAACAGGTTACAGAAACTGCCATCGAAATTGGCAATTACTTAAAAACCGAACAGACAAAACTAAAAGCATCTGCTGTGGAGATGAAGGGTCTGCGCGACTACGTTTCGTATGTAGATGAAGAGGCAGAAAAGCTATTAGTAACAGCCCTCAAACAGTACATCCCCAATGCTGGTTTCCTTACAGAAGAAGACACCGTAGAGCAGGTTCAAAAAGAGTACACCTGGATTATCGACCCACTAGATGGCACATCAAACTATGTGCATGGGCTTGCCCCCTACAATGTAAGTATTGCACTCACACACAACAACGAAACTATACTAGGAGTGGTGTACGACCCCCATGCCAATGAAATGTTTACTGCCATCAAAGGAGATAAAGCACGCTTAAACAACCAAGTAATAAGTGTGAGCAGCAAAGACGAACTAAAAAACGGCTTTATCGGCTTTGGCATTCCATACGAAATGGATAACCAAACAGCAGCAATACTAAAAAATACTTGGCAGCATTTTGGTCACGCATCATTCAGATTAAATGGAGCAGCCGCACAAGAACTCTGCTTTGTAGCCTGTGGTAGATACGATGCCTTTTTCCACTCCGGACTATCGGCATGGGATGTGGCAGCAGGAGCATTTATTTTGCAACAAGCAGGAGGCAAGATTACCGATTATAATGGAGGCACCAACTACATCTTCGGCAAAGAGGTTGTAGCAACCAACTCGCTTATCCATACAGACATTATGGATAATATAATTAATAGCAATAAAGTCGATTAAGAGACAAACACTTTTACATGAAATCTATTTTTAGTACTTTTGCAATCCAAAAGATTGTCTATAGATTAAACAAATTAATTAGAAAATAAATGAAAGCTTATATTTTTCCAGGACAAGGTGCTCAATACGTAGGTATGGGCAAAGAACTATACAACGAGTCGGATAAAGCAAAAGAGATGTTCGAAAAAGCCAACGAAATATTGGGTTTTAGAATAACAGACTTGATGTTTGAAGGAACGGACGAAGATTTGCGTCAAACAAAAGTAACACAACCTGCTATTTTTCTGCACTCTGTAATACTTGCAGCAACTTTAGGAGATGATTTCAAACCCGAAATGGTGGCAGGACACTCACTTGGAGAATTTTCTGCACTTGTAGCAGCCAAAGCACTATCGTTTGAAGATGGCTTAAAGCTTGTGTACAAACGTGCACTTGCTATGCAAAAAGCATGCGAGATAGAACCCTCTACCATGGCAGCAGTGCTAGGTATGCCAGATGAGCATGTAGTCAATGTGTGCGATTTGATAGACCATATAGTAAGACCAGCCAACTACAATTGCCCCGGACAAGTAGTAATTTCAGGATCGATTGCCGGTATAGAAGAAGCTCAAGTGAAAATGATAGATGCAGGAGCTAAACGAGTAGTAAAACTATCGGTTGGTGGTGCTTTCCACTCCCCATTTATGGAACCCGCAAGAGAAGAACTAGCCAAGGCAATAGAGGAAACTGTAATCGACACGCCAATTTGTCCTGTATACCAAAATGTATCTACAATAGGCGAAACAGACCCTGCTACTATCAAAGAAAACTTGATGGCACAATTAACATCTCCTGTTAAATGGACACACTCCGTAGAGAATATGATAGAAGATGGTGCTACAGAGTTTATCGAATTGGGTCCTGGCAAAGTGTTGCAAGGATTGGTAAATAAAATAAATAGAGAGGTTGCTACATCTAGCATGCAGTAGATAAGTTAATAGTTAAAAGTTAAAAATTAAAAGTGACTATCCCTTGTCATTGTGAGGGGCACCCAATTATTTATTGAACAAAAAGAAGGGTATGACATTGAGGTTTCATCTTGTGTTTTAAGGTCTGAAAGACCAGCATAATTGAGCCCAGGCTACAGGCCTGGGATAAAGTTCAATAATACGATGCGAGGGCTGAAAGCCTGGCATAGAAATAAATAACTAAAAATGCCGTTTCGTCCTATCAATAGGAGTTGAAACGGCATTTCTAATTTACAATTATGATTAAAAAAACAAAGTGTTAATCATCACCAGTTAAATCCAATTTCTCGTCATCACTTCCACGTTCAAAGAAAGCTTTGCGTAGAGGATTTTTACTAGCCTCGTCAAAGGCAACCCTGTTTCTATACACATCTACAGCCATATAAAGCGCCTGTCGGAACGACTCCTCCGAAGCCTGGTTCTTACCAGCAATATCATAAGCAGTGCCATGAGCTGGAGAGGTTCTCACGATAGGCAAGCCTGCCGTAAAATTAACCCCCGAGTCCATGCTAATAGTTTTGAAAGGTATCAACCCCTGATCGTGATACATTGCCAACACAGCATCAAACTCTTTGTACCTATTACTACCAAAAAAACCATCAGCAGAATACGGACCCGAGCATATAATATTTCTATCCAAACAGTGCTCTATAGCAGGTTGTATAATCTCCTCCTCCTCTGTGCCTAGCAGTCCGTTTTCACCAGCATGCGGATTAAGACCCAACACCGCAATACGTGGATTGTCGATAAAAAAATCACGCTTCAAGCTATCATTCAACGTTCTTATCTTCTCTATTATCAAATCTTTTGTAATAGTTGGCGAAACTTCAGAAAGGGGTAGGTGAGTAGTTACCAGTGCAATTCTCAAACTCTCGCTAGCAAGAATCATAAGTGCCTTACACCTTCGATTATCGTTGCTAGTTCTATTCTCCAAATAATCTGTATGTCCAGTAAAACTAAAATTCTCGCCCTGTATACTATCTTTGTTGATAGGCAGTGTAACCAACACATCAATATCTAGCTTATTAAGATCTTCTACAGCAACCTCCAAAGCCACATAGGCAGCCTCTCCCGAGGTTTCGTTGGGTTTACCAATTTCCACCCTCACATCTTGTTGCACTGCGTTTATAAAGTTCACTCTTCCCTCTTTTGCCTCGTGGCAACTATCAATCATATTAAAAGGCACCGACCTGCTGTTTAACACCTTTCGATGATACGAAGCCACCTTCGACGACCCATATATAATGGGTGTGAGCAGTTCAGTCATTCGTTTATCCGAAAAAGCTTTCAAAAGAACCTCGTATCCAATACCATTGCTATCGCCATGGGTAATACCAACCTTCACTAAATTTGACATAAATCTATCAATTGTTTTTTTATTATATCGTCAACAAAAGGAAATTACCCCTTTCGCTTTTGCTCTCTCTCTCTTCTCTACCTTAATTACTCTCTACAGCATCAGCAATTTTAATTGTGTAGAATGTTCCCTCCATATTGCGAATCAAGCTTCGCTTTCTCTTCTCAGGAGCATACACTAGCACATCTACAAAAATTACTCTGTTTGTATTTTCATTCACAAAAGCTTGCATCACAAACGGACCACCCATCATATCGGTAGTCATCTCCCACAAACCTCTTAGCTCTGCTCTAAACAAACCATCTATTTCTAGTTTACGATACTCTACAGGCATTGCTCTTGAAGTACTCATTTGAGAGTCGAACGAACCCTTGATATGCTCTCCAAGCACACGATTGCGCATAGCAATCAAAGAATCTTTCTCAAAAATAGTTTCAGAGGTGTAGGGCACAGAAAATATTGTTATATCCTGACGCGACTCAGCCGAGTTGTTGGTAGCCCAAAAGAAATTCTCATCTTCCGTAATGTTGCTCAACCCCTTAGGATAGTCCAATTCGAAACCAAAAGTAGTACGAATACGTGTTTTTGGTGTGCCACTATCCTTCATCAACCATTGACCAATACGCTCCAACTCTTTGTTTACCAAATAGTCTACTATCCTGTCGCCATTCTCTTTCAGAAAAACCTCCATAGCATCTTTATCAGGAGCTTTAACAGTAAGCACCACCTGTCCACTTGCATACTTATTAATCTCTGCACTCAGTTTTGCCTCGGTATACATGTTCGATATATCCACTTCAACTATATTACGTGCCATCTTAAAAGTTCTAGTAAAATTGCGTGGATCGATATGTAGAATTTTAAAATTAGCCTCTCTTTGTGGCATTCCTAGCATAGGCGAGTTTAGCACATCAAAAAGTGCACGCCCATGAGGCTCTTTCCATTCTGTGCTATCAATTATTGTGAGCACCTCATTAGTAGCTGATGACGAGGACATCCATCCCGATGAAAGATTGTTGCACGACCCCATCGTCAACGCCAATATTGTTAGTGCAAAAAGTACTTTTAGCTGTTTCATAATGTATAGGTTTAATGAGTAAGAATTATCTATTTATTCGTTTTAAAACCGATTCAAAGTTGTTTTAACAAAAATACGATTATTCTATTTGTAATAAAATTAAACACGCATTTTTTTTCGATGTTAACTAATAATAGACTACTTGGCACTATTTTTCAGTTCATTTTGCTTTTCAGTAGACAACATACCACACGCAGCAGAAATATCCTCGCCCCGTGAAGCCCTTATAGTAGAGATAATACCTTTTGAAGTAAGAAAATCCCTAAACCTCACCATTGCATCATCCGACGCCGTTTTGAGCAAACTACCAGGTATAGCATGAAAACGTATCAAATTTACCCTACAAGTAATATCAGAGAGCAGCTTCACCAACTCCCTTGCATAGATAAGCGAGTCGTTCACATCGTCAAACATAATATACTCAAACGACAAACGACGCTGCTTGCTCCAATCATACTTTTTTAGAAGCTCTATCACTTCCTCTATCGGATATTTCTTTTCGATAGGCATAATGCTTTGTCGTTGCTCAGAAATAGGACTGTGCAAACTTACTGCAAGGTGGCACTGGCTCTCTTCAAGAAAACGCTCCAGCATGGGTGTTACCCCAATGGTAGAGAGGGTTATGCGCCTCGGACTCCACGCCAAACCATAGTCTGCCGTTAATATCTCAATCGCTTTTATCACATTCTCGTAGTTGTCTAGCGGCTCGCCCATACCCATAAACACAATATTGGTAAGCGCCTCGGAATTGGGTGACGAATATACCTGATTCAGTATCTCATTTACCGAAAGGTTGGCTCCAAAACCCATCTTCCCGGTCATGCAGAAGTCGCAATTCATCTTGCATCCCACTTGCGATGAGATACATAGCGTCAATCGCTCATCGTCAGGAATCAAAACCGACTCTATCAATCTGCCTTCGTTTGTTTTAAACAACAGTTTCTCTGTACCATCTATCGACACCTGTGTTTGAATGGGCAGCGAAACACCCACCTCAAACCTCTCTTTTAGCATATCTCTATTGCGGATGGAGATATTTGTCATATCGTCTATCTCCGTCACACGTTTTACGTATATCCAGTCTGCAATCTGTTTGGCAGTAAATTTTGGCAATTTTAGCTCCACCACCACATCCGTTAGCTCTGCCAGTGTCATGCCCAACAAGCATTTTTTTTCTTTCATCAATTTCTCTCTTTTAATATTTAAACAAAGATACGTAGGTTTTGGGTAATTGACAATTGAGAAATAGAGTTAAAAGTTAATAGTTAAAAATTAAAAGTTTTAGTGCGTTGGCTCATCTGGTTTTGTAT
>DUVZ01000312.1 GCA_012840785.1 Bacteroidales bacterium | reverse complement strand
CAGAAGATATGAACCTACTATAGATGAAAAAACTAATCGTTATACTAGGACCAACAGGTGTAGGTAAAACGGATTTGAGTATTGATATTGCCAACCATTTGCAATGCCCCATTATATCTGCTGACAGTAGACAGATATACAAGGGGCTTACTATTGGTACTGATGCACCTACGCAAGAACAACTGCAAAGAGCCAAACACTACTTCATAGGTTCGCTTTCTATTGATGACTATTTTAGTGCTAGCCAGTATGAGAATAAGGTGATTGAGCTGCTTGCTGACTTGCACAAAAGCCACAATAATGTTGTGATGACAGGTGGTTCTATGATGTATATCGATGCAGTGTGTAAAGGAATAGATGATATACCCTCTATCGATCCTTTTTTGCGGGAGCAACTGTTAGAACAGTACCAAAAGGAGGGGCTAGACCCTATAAGGATGCAGTTGAAACTGCGCGACCCTATCTTTTACGATCAAGTTGATTTAAAAAATCATAAGCGTGTGATACATGCACTCGAAGTTTGTATAATGACAGGCAAACCCTACTCTTCGTTGCGTACCAATAAGGTGAAGGAGCGTCCATTCGAGATTGTTAGAATTGGTTTGAATCGTCCACGCCACTTGCTCTACGAGAGAATAAATGCACGTGTAGACCAAATGATAGAACGTGGTTTGGTGGAAGAGGCACGCCGTTTTTATCCCCACAAACATCTCAACTCGCTCAACACTGTTGGCTACAAAGAGCTGTTTATGTATTTTGATGGAGAGTGCACCCTTGAGTTTGCAATTGATAAAATAAAACAGCACTCACGCAACTATGCACGCAAACAGTTGAGCTGGTACAACAGAAGCGACGATATTCATTGGATAGACCTGTCGGACAAGAGTGTAGACCCAAAAGGGTTTATATTGAGCAAAATATAGACGATAAACACCATAAACTTTGTTGTGAATGTGAATGTGAACTCATTGCACTTATAATTGTTTATAATTTACTAATAGACAATGAGAAAGCTGTATATCTTATATGCAAACTTCTATTTGTCAACACTGATTATTTAACAATTAAAACAACAAGCAATGAATCCATTATATCTTCCAATAGACCCCGATTTTTTTGATATGTTTGAAACTGAAATAAAGAAAGGCTCAATCAGAGTAGTTTATTTTGGCAAAGGTACAAACCTAGAAGAGGTGAATGGTAAAGCTGTAGGTGTGATTGAAAACAATGATAACGAGCACTTTATCAAATACCAAACAGGTGAAGAGGTGAGAGTAGACCGTATTATTGTTTACAATGGTAAGCCTGGTCCAGCTTTTGATGAATATGATGCTTATGCCCTAGAATGCTTATCGTGCAGAGCTGGTTATGAAGAATAGAAAGTGATGCAAAGGGTTTTGTGTTGAGTTTTTATCTATTTATTTTTTATCTTTGCTACAACGTTTTGCTTTATTGAGGCAAAAAGAGCAAGTTTTACACAATCTATATTAATAATTTAATTATTTATTTCAACTATATGGCTCTCAGACAACATCAGAAAATAGGTCAAAGTTTTCGACTATCTCCTCTTCAAATGCAGATGATAAGGCTTCTTGAGTTAAACAGTATAGAGCTAGAGGAAAGAATAAAAAAGGAGATGGAGGAGAATCCCGCTCTCGATGAGAAATTTGATAAAGATGAAAGCGATGAAGCGTTGAAAAACAGAGATGATGAGTTTGAAGAGCCTCTTTCGGAAGAGGAGCTTATAAAGGGCGATTATAGTTCGGAAGAAGATATGCCCGATTATCGCTATAGTGCACCAAGCAGTTCAAGTTATGCTCAGCCAAGCATAGATTTCGGACTTACTGGCGATTCTTCTTTGCATCAGTCACTCTTAGATCAGATAAAGCTACGCAAGATAGATGAGTATGAGAAAAATATTGCCGAGTATATAATTGGTAATTTAGATGAAAATGGATACCTCGAAAACTCACTGCAATCTATTTCTGACGACTTAATATTTCAATTAAATATAGATGTATCTGTAGATAAAATAGAAGAGGTGTTAGCAGAGATACAAGATTTGGAACCCGCTGGAGTAGGGGCTCGCAACTTGCAAGAGTGTCTTTTGCTACAGATTAAAAAAAGAAAACAGACACCATCAACCCTACTTGCCAAAGTGATACTGGAAGACTATTTTGAGGAGTTTACGAAAAAACACTACGAAAAAATAAAACAACAGCTCAACCTTTCTCGCAATGAGTTGCGTGATGCTGTAGATTCTATTGTTTCGCTCAATCCCAAGCCTGGTAATATATGGAGCGACTCTATAGAAATGGCTATGGCAAACATAACACCCGATTTTGTAGTGCAAGTAGAGGGTGAAGAAGTAATTATGTGGCTCAACAATAGAAACATCCCATCACTTACTGTAAATAGAGGGTTTTCTGAGATGATGCGGGGATATGAGAAAAACAAGAGAGGCATGTCGACTGATAATAAACAGGCTCTTTATTTCATGAAACATAAGGTAAATTCGGCGCGATGGTTTATAGATGCCATTAAACAGCGACAAAACACCTTGCGTGAAACAATGCAAGCTATTATTGATATGCAAACCGATTTTTTTATCACTGGCGATGAAGCTACTCTTCGACCCATGGTATTGAAAGATGTTGCCGAGAAAACTGGATACGATATTTCAACCATCTCGCGTGTTAGCAACAGCAAGTATGTAGAAACAGAGCATGGTGTGTATCCTCTTAAGTTCTTTTTCTCTGAAGCCATGCAAACTGATGATGGCGAAGATATATCGTCGAGAGAGGTGAAAATGATAATGAAAGAGAAAATAGAGCAAGAAGACCCATCTAAACCATTGACAGATGAGCAGACTACAAAACTACTCAACGATAGGGGTTATATTATAGCACGTCGCACTGTTGCCAAATATAGAGAACAATTAGGCATTCCAGTGGCTCGATTAAGAAAAAAATTATAACTTTGGGGTTGAATAGAATTATATGAAGCAATTTTCACGATTTATATCCACTATTTTCATGCCGCTCTTTATGCCAACGTATAATGTAGCGTTGCTTTTTGTGTATACATATTTTAATTATGTATATGCAGGACATTTTTATGCATTGATAGTACCCACAATATTATTCACCTTTCTGCTTCCAGGTATTCTAATTTTTGTAATGCATCAGATAGGAATAATATCCGATCTTGCGCTGCCATATAGGCGCGATAGGTTTATGCCATATGCAGTTACAGTAATGAGTTTTTCGTTTCTAATATTCTATTTTTATAGACTTGGGCTTCCAGTTTGGTTCCTTACTATGATTGGCTCTTCTATTGTAGTGATGCTAGTAGCCACCATTATCACATTGTGGTGGAAAATTAGTGCACACATGTTTGGTGTTTCGGGTCTTCTAGGTGGAGTAATGGCAGTGAGCTATTTTGTAGAAAAGTCAAATCCCACAAGCCTTTTCATCATTCTATTTATAATAACTGGCATGGTGGGCACTTCACGAATAATACTAAAACGACACACTCCTGCACAGGTATATGCAGGCTTCTTTTTAGGCTTTATAGTCTCTTTTTTAGGTGTTTGGGTGGGTTCGTAAAAAAAGATACTTTGCATTATCAAATAAATTACTATATTTACAAACTTGTTAAGTAATAAATTTTAAAATAATTAGATTATGAAATTTCCTGAAAATTTAAAGTATTCAAAAGATCACGAGTGGATTCTTGTTGATGGAGACACAGCTACAGTTGGTATTACCGATTTTGCTCAAAGCGAATTGGGCGAGATTATATTTGTTGATGTTGAATCGGAAGGTGAAACACTAGACAAAGGTGAAGTATTTGGTAGCGTTGAGGCTGTAAAAACAGTTTCAGATTTGAATATTCCTGTTACAGGTGAAGTGCTTGAGTTTAACGAAAAACTTGAAGACGAACCAGAATTAGTAAACAACGACCCATATGGCGACGGATGGATTATTAAAGTATCTGTAGAAGATGCTGCAGATTTAGATGATCTACTTGACGCTGCAGGTTACAAAGAATTTATTGAGAAGTAAAAACTCGATTAAAACTTTTTTTTGATTGAATGTCTAAAAAGAGAATGCTGAAGCAGGTCTCTTTTTAGACATTTTTTTGTTGTAACACATAACCGGTTTTTGCTGCGTTTGTGAATTATTGTTAAGCTCTTTAGGCTACTCAATTATCCATTTTTATCATTATTGAGAATCAATCAAACACCATTTTCCTGAAACCCTATTTGCATAGTATTTCAGGTTGAAGCAGTGGATTGAGGTTTATCAATTGTCGCATGTTTTTATAGCTTGATTATCAGCAGGTTGAAAATCTCATATTTTAAAAGTCAGTTGACATTAAGAATAAGCGAAACATGAGTATTTTCAATGTCAGCTGACATTGAAAAAAAGTGAAACATGAAAATTTAAAATGTCAACTGACAAACATATAAAGTGAAGTTCACTTACACTCATTGTGAAAACTCACATTAACAAGTGGAGGGCTTTTTGTTAATAAATCAGAAGACAAAGCCTCAAATTGACTCCATTTTCACCCAATATCGGCTTATTCAACCTTAAGAGGAACTTATTTTGGGTTGTTGTGAACTAGCACAACCACAGCAGAAACTCATTTTGTGTCTCTTATACATGTTTATTGCTTAAAATGACTAGAATATTCTAAATGTCAGCTGACATTTAGTATAAGTGAGAGTCTCTACAACATTTTGTAAGCTGACATTAAGAATAAGTGGAAGTCAATATTTAGTTTTGTCAGCTCACATTGAGAATAAGTAGAACTCAAAAAATTGTTTTGTTACTTGACATTGAGAATATATATCTAGCTCACTACACTTCATTATACTCAACCCTGTCAGCGAGCCAAATCTTTTCTTTTATCATTATCATTGGTAAGTTGACTGATTTTGATTATTTTTGAAGACGATTTTTATGGGCAAAATATAGATACAAATTATAGTTTGAATACATTCAAACAGATACATCAAAAATAGACTATGAAACCATTAGTAAGTATTATTATGGGTAGCACATCAGACTACCCGGTGATGGAAAAGGCTGCAAAATTTCTCGACGAAATGGATATCCCTTTCGAAGTAAATGCATTGTCGGCACATCGAACTCCAGAAGCTGTCGAAAGCTTTGCCAAAAATGCAAAAGCCAACAATATTAAAGTAATTATTGCAGCTGCAGGTATGGCTGCTCATTTGCCAGGTGTGATAGCCTCGATGACATCGATACCTGTGATAGGTGTACCCATCAATGCCTCATTGGATGGGATGGATGCTTTGTTGGCTATCGTTCAAATGCCTCCGGGTATTCCTGTGGCAACAGTTGGTATCAATGCATCGCTTAACGCAGCTATACTAGCATTGCAAATATTGGCTACTGACAATCAAGCCTATCAAGCAAAACTTACAACGTATAAAGAGGGCTTGAAAGATAAAATAACTCAGGCAAATAGAGAGTTATCGGAGATTAAATTTAAAAACAAAACAAATTGAACACAACAAATAGGTCAATGAATTTCGATGAGATTAAATCGATAATAGAGCAAGAAGCAACGGCTATAAAAAATATACCTGTAAACGATAAGTATGGCAAGGCAGTTGATATTATTGTGGAGCAGGTGCACAACAAGAATGGTAAACTTGTGGTGAGCGGGATGGGCAAAGCAGGTCAGATTGGTCAAAATATGGCTACTACATTCTGCTCTACTGGCACTCCAGCTATATTTCTTCATCCAAGCGAAGCACAGCATGGCGACTTGGGTATATTGCAACGCAACGATGCACTGTTGATGATATCAAACTCGGGTAAAACGCGTGAGATAATCGAGCTGTTGGATTTGGCACGCAATATGTACAAGGATATTCCAATTATTGTTATCACAGGCAATAAAGATAGCTATCTAGCCGAGGAGGCAAATGTGTTTCTGTTTACTGGTCACCCCGATGAGGTGTGTCCCCTTAAACTTACTCCCACCACATCCATTACTGTAATGACAGTGATAGGAGACTTATTGGTGATAGAGACCATGAAGCGCATTGGCTTCGACGAAGTGGAGTATGCTAAGAGGCATCATGGAGGGTATTTGGGAAGTGTTTCTCGCTCTAGAAGTAGATCGTTTGATAAGGAGGAGAATAGCAATTCGATAAAAATATTATAATATATAATATAAATGGGAACAGTAAAACCATTTTAATAAAAAAACCCGAGAAATAATTTCTCGGGTTAATTTTTATCTATTTATTGATATTTGGTTTAGTTGAAAGACCAGCTATCAACTAGCTCTTTGTTCTCTTCATACCATTTGCGAGCACCTTGTTCTTGACCAATCTCTTCAATTGTACCCATCAAATCGTTTAACTGATCGTCGGTTAGGTTGAAGTTTTTAAAGAACTGAGCTGCTTCAGGCATATCTTGTTCAAATCCTCTGCGCGATATAATAACACATAAATCCATTGGATATATACCTTTGGGGTCATCTAGATATTTCAGGTCATAATGAATCCATTTAAGATGAGGTTTCCATCCTGTAATTACAATCCAGCTTTGATCTCTTGTTGCTTTTTTAAGAGCAGCAACCATAGCAGGACCACTAGAAGTAATTTGTTCGAAGTCGAGATTGTAGGCTTCAATAGCTCTCTCAGTATCGCCATGAATGCCAGCACCACTTCCCACACCTATAATTTCGCCACCAAATTTGTCTTTGTGTTCGTTTAGCTCTTCTATCGAATTGATGGTTACATAAGATGGCACTACTAGTCCGGTTGTACCCTCACTAAACGACTCACCTATTCTTACTAGATTTTCGCCATACTCTGCCCAATAGGCAGCATGTGTGTTTGGAAGCCATGCATCCATAAATACATCTCCTTTGGGATTGTTCTTGGATAGCTCTCCAAAAATTAAACCTGGCTCAAGATTTGTCAACTCTACATCGAAGCCTTGCTCTTCAAGGGCTACTTTTGATAGATAGGAATAAGCAATATTCTCTACCCAATTTCCATACAGAATTCTCACTTTCTTTTTTTCTTCACCGCTGCTTGAGCATGCAGTAAAAGATGCAAATAAACCTACTATTAAAGCAAGGCTTATTAATTTTCTTAGTTTCGTCATGATTGTTTTTGTGTTTTAATTATTACTTTGTATTTGTGATAATTTATTTAACTTGTTCAATTGTAGCTATTAATACAACATTATTAATACTTGTATTGTTGTAAATTTCTATGTTTAATTAATAAATAGGGTGAAAGTGTTTTCTTGAAAAATAAAAACCCGAGAAAAAGAATTCTCTCTCTCGGGTTTACTATATGTTTTTAGATTGGGTTTAGTTTTCGTACCAACCATCTACCATCTCTTTGTTAGCTTCATACCAGATACGTGCACCTTGTTCGTTGCCATTGTCATCTATCGATGCCATCAGCTCATACAATTCATCTTCTGTAAGGTTGAATTTTTTAAAGAAGTCTGCTACTTTAGGCATGTCTTCTTCAAAACCTCTACGTGATAGAATAACACATACGTCCATCGGGTATATTCCTTTTGGGTCTTCTAGGTATTTCAGGTCGTGGTTTGCCCA
The DNA here is from genome assembly GCA_012840785.1 of Bacteroidales bacterium. Lineage (GTDB taxonomy): Bacteria > Bacteroidota > Bacteroidia > Bacteroidales > Dysgonomonadaceae > UBA2632. Next base: position 6,380 of record DUVZ01000312.1, on the reverse strand, counting down.
CTTAAAGTGTGGTTTCCATCCTGTAATAACAATCCAATCTTCGTTTCGTTCTGCTCTTTGCAAACTAGCAACCATAGCGGGTCCGCTAGATGTTATTTGATCTAACTCAAGACCATATGCTTCAATGGCTCTCTCGGTATCTCTATGAATACCAGCACCACTGCCAATACCAATGATTTCGCTACCAAATTTATCTTTGTTAGCGTTCAACTCTTCTATCGAATTGATAGTTACGTAAGATGGAACAACTAGTCCTGTTGTACCTTCGCTAAACGATTCGCCTAGCTTCACTAGCTTGTCGCCATAATCAGCCCAATAGTCGGCATGGGTGTTAGGCAACCATGCATCAAGGAATACGTCTCCCTTAGAGTTCTCTTTCGACAACTCTCCATAAATCAAACCTGGCTCTAGATTGGTCAACTCTACATTGTAGCCTTTCTCTTCGAGCACTACTTTCGATAAATAGGAGTAGGCAACAGCCTCCACCCAGTTTGGATATAAAATACTCACTTTTTCTTTTCCATCACCACTGTTTGTACATGCAGTGAAAGAAGCAACTAAGCCTATTATTAAAGCAAAGCTTATTAAATTTCTAAATTTCATCATAATTGTTTTATATGTTTTTGTTATTACTCTCTTTTATTTGCGATAGCTTGTGTAATGCGATCGAGGATAATTGCTAATATAACAATTCCTAGTCCCGATTCAAAACCTTTGGCTATATCATTTTGCTGAATACCTTGATATACAATGCTTCCAAGTCCTCTTGCACCTACCATTGATGCAATAACCACCATTGATAGTGAAAGTAATATTACCTGATTGACACCTGTTAAAATAGTAGGCATTGCCAGAGGCAACTGTATTTTAAATAGGATTTGATTTTTAGTTGCACCAAAAGCATGTCCAGCTTCAATTACCTCTTTGTCAACATTCTTAATACCAAGTGCAGTTAATCGTACTGCTGGTGGCACAGAAAAAATAACGGTTGCAATTACTCCAGGAGTGTTACCCACACTAAAAAAGAAAATTGCTGGAATGAGGTATACAAAGGCAGGCATAGTCTGCATAAAGTCGAGTACTGGTCTTATTATAGCGTCGGCTATTTTGCTTCGTCCTGCCAATATCCCAAATGGTATACCTATAATAAGGGTTATAAAGGTTGATACCAGTACAAGTGTTGTAGTTTGCACAGCCTCTCTCCAATATCCCATACCGTATATAATGAATAAGCCAATCACTACAAATGAAACTAAGCCTATTCCTTTTTTTAGTCCTTCTAATTTTAAAGAGTTTTTACCTGCTTTTGCATAGTAGGCAATAAGTGCAACAACTAATAAAAACACTGCAAAAGGCACAGACAGTAGCAAATCATTCATACTAGATACTGTCCACGATATTCCATCGTCCATAGCTCTCCATACTGGAGACAAGCCCTCTTCTAGTGCATTAATTGCTATCTCTATATATGTTCCTAAATCTATAAATCTTTTCATATCAAATATCGTTAGCTTTTTCTATTAAATCACTCACCTCTTCATCACTATAGTTGGTAGCTTCTATCACTACCGAAGTTTGTGAAACAAGACCGTGCAGTCTTCCATTTTTTCTATCAACTACTGCCACAGGATAAGAGTTTTCAGAAATTAAAGGAATCATCTCCTCCACAGTATACTCTCTGTGCACACTTGGCACATCTACTCTTAGGGCTTTCTCTATAGTTCGCTCGCCTTCGCGTGCTAGTTTTATCATATCTTTCAGATGTACATATCCCAAAAATTTACGTTTGTCATCTTCAACAGGTAGAAGGTACACACCCGTTGAGCGCATTTTACGAATAGCACCTTTTGGACCATCTTTTTTGAATCGAACTATAGTAGGTTTTCTAAACATCAAAGTTTCGGCAGTGATAACTGTTTTGCGATCTATTTTTTCAGTGAAAGCCTCAATATATTCACTTGCAGGATTGGCAAGAATTTCCTCAGCAGTACCTATCTGCTCAATAACACCATCTTTCATAATAGCAATTCTATCTCCAATCTTTATAGCTTCGTCCAAGTCGTGCGTAATAAACACAATTGTTTTGTGTAGTTCGCCCTGAATTTGAAGCAGCTCGTCTTGCATATCCGATTTGATAAGTGGGTCTAACGCCGAGAATGCTTCGTCCATCAACAGTACATCTGTATCGTTTGCCAAAGCTCTAGCCAAACCAATGCGTTGCTGCATACCACCCGACATCTGTCCTGGATATTGCAGTTCATAACCCTTTAGTCCAACTGTTTCGAGCACTCTCATGCCCACCTTTTCGCGTGTCTCTTTTGAGTCGCCCCTAAGTTCTAATCCAAAAGTTGCATTATCAAGCACTGTGCGATGAGGTAGCAATCCAAAACTCTGGAATACCATGCTCATTTCGTTTCTGCGTGTTTTCAACAACTCAGCATGATTTGCACGTGTAATATCGTGGTCTTTAAAGAATACTTTTCCCGCAGTGGGCTCAATTAGCCTGTTCAAACATCTTAGAAGTGTTGATTTCCCACTTCCCGACAAACCCATTACTACAAACACTTCTCCTTCGTATACTTCAAAGTTGGCGTTGTTTACACCAATAGTACAGTCTGTTTCTTTAAGAATTTCCTCTTTCGTTGCTCCCTTTTTAAGCATAGCAAGGGCATCTTTTTTTCGTTTACCGAAAATAAGAGTCAAGCCTTCTACTTTTATTTTTATATTTTTATTTTTATTATCTGTCATATAGTTTCTATTTAAAAGTAATAACCTATATTTATATTAAATCGTTTATTCCACTCAGCATCCTCTACTCCAGAACCTAAACCTTTTCCGAAATCATCGGTTAGCCAAGGTTGGTTTTTACCCATTGCATAATCAAAGTATGCATAGATTGGGCCTGCTGTAACCATAAAACCAGGAATGAGATGCTGTGTATCATAAAAGTGTTCATTTGCTTTATCCACAAAAGAGTAGTCTACATAGGGTTGAATATTTGTGATGGGTCCCCAGTTTACAGGTATACTATAAGCAAGACTCACAGCATAGATGTTTGCTTTTGTTGCAACACATCCAGTATAATTTACATTACCAGCTTCATCAGCTGTAGCTCCTGGATAGCCTCCACCATATGCACCCATTTGTAGTACGTCTATTCTATTACCTGCATCGTCGTTGGCTCTATAGTTGTAGTGGATAAATTCGGATTTCAATGTAAAGTTGCTAAAGCTACCAAGCAAGTGAGCTGCAAAAGCACCTGAGGCTGTGGATTTATCTAACTCCGAGTTATATATACCACCCACTTGTCCAGATAAACCTGCTTCCCAGTTAGGAACAAAGCGCCATGCTACACGAGCATTAAATTGGTTTAACTCTGACAACGAAGCATATGCTTGTTTAAAATTGCCTTCACTATCTACAATAGCTCCCATACCAGGTACTATATCATATGCATACCTAGAAGAGTAGTCTGGTCCCGATCCATTAGGTTCGGCTTGACGAAAGTATGCCAACGATATATCGATATCGTCTGTTGGAGTAATGTCAAATTTTATACCCATATCATAGTCATCTTCCAATCCTACATAATAGGGCGCTTGAAAGAAATAACTGTGCGATGCATAATCGAGAACTCCAAAAGGTACTTGTGAAACACCCAATTTACCATATACAACATCCGAAAATTTGTATCCAAAATATCCATGCTTCAAGAAGTGAGTTTTGGAGGATGGGTAAAACCTATACTCAAAACTTAAGTCTATCCCCCCAATAGAACCATCCATGTTCAATCGCCATGTGTCCCAAGTAAATTGTGGGTCTGTTTTATCGGAACTACTCTCGTAGTCTGTCGATATAATATTATAGCGCAGTGCGCCACCAAATTTAATTCCATCTTTTTTTTCGCTCTCTTGAGCAGTTGTCAAAAATGGGAAAAACAATAGTACAAGAATAAAAAGCTTTTGTTTTACTTTTTGAACCATAATTAAAATGTGATTTTAATTTTCGAATTTATATTGATTGTGTAATTAGTTACTTTATTTTGCAGATTGTCGCTGACTCATAGTTTCGGCTAAAGACTAGTTCTAGAGGTTTAATTCAACGAATATTCCCATGGAAATTGTGTTTGAGCCACAAGGGAACTGAAAGCCTCGAAATTTTACAAGATGCAAAGATACGTCATTTTGCCTCCTTATCAAAAGATATACGTAATTGATTATAATAACGATACGATTGAAAAAACAGTATTAAGAACTAGTGTGATAGGTTTTTATTACACCACCTGCTTGCTGCAACCGTTTAGCCGCTAGTTTATTACATAGTGTGTCAATTGTCTGTAATGAAGGTGCTATTGTTGTCGAAATAAACCTTTTTTCATCTTTATTATAACTTTTATCTATATCGAGGGGAGAAAAATCTATACAGTAAGAGTCAATTAATGCTTTTCTACTTTATCATTATCTGTTAAATGGGTTTGTTGTTAATAAATCAGAAGATAAATTTATGTGAGGCATAGAGATAGATAAGTAAATAAAGTGTTTTTATATTATTAAATTCCTTATTTTGCTGGGATAATAATAGCTTTTGATGAAATGCAGAGCATTGGTTAGATGTCAATGTTAGTAAATAAGGAGTGTTACTCTATTTACGCAGGCGTCACAGTTTGCAACCCTACCAAAGAGATAATAAGCGTGGCTAGAAAAACCATGCGCCACATGGTAACAGGTTCGGAGAAAATGAATATACCAAACACAACACTACACACGGCACCAAAGCCTGCCCACACAGCATAGGCAGTGCCCACAGGTATTGGCTTTGCTCCACCCATTGCTCTGTAAAGTAGATACATGCTTAAACTTACACATACAGCAAAAGAAGCCAACCACATCCATTTTTCTTTGCCCATAGATTCTTGTGCCTTTCCTAAGCTAAGGGCAAAGCCAGCTTCAAATAGTCCACCAATAATTAAAAAAATCCAGTTGATATTCATTGTATAGTATTTTTTAGTAGTGTGTTATTTTATTCAAACTTGATAGATTTTGCAGGCGATATCTTGGCAATCAAATAGGATGGACCAATCATCATAAGCATCGACACTATCAGTGTGCCCACATTTATTATTAATATATTCCACAGATTGATATCTATTGGCACATAAGATGTGTAATATACTTCGGGATTGAGCTTTATAATATGTAAATACTTTTGTGCAAAACAAATTATTAGTGCAATTATATTGCCCCAAAACAGCCCCTTTAGTATAAGAAACGAAGAGAGGTAGAGGAATATCTTACGAATATTGAAATCGCGTGTACCCACAGCCTTCAGTATCCCAATCATATTGGTGCGCTCAAGAATAATAATGAGCAGACCCGAAATCATGGTAAACCCCGATACTACAAGCATCAATATTATAATAATCCACACATTCATATCAAGCAGATTGAGCCAATCGAAAATAATGGGGTTGATATCTTTTATAGAGCGTGCATATAGCGTGTTGTCCAATTTATCGCGATGCGATGCCATGTCGAAAAACAGGTTCTGTGTAGTCAAATCGAGCTGATTGTAGTCTTTCACCAATACTTCTAATCCACTTGCATAATCATCATCCCATTGGTTTAGCTTTGCTAGCAGACTCATATCGGTAAGAATGTATAGCTTATCGTAATCTTCAAAGTTGGTTTGATAGATACCTTTAATATCAAAGCGGCGCGCCCTTATTGGGTCTTGCACAAAGTAGGTAGTAAATCTATCGCCCAATTTTAAGTGCAACTTGTCGGCAATATCTTTAGAGATAATAGCTTGGTTCACGCCAGAGGTATCATCCGCATTGATGATATCTCCCTCCACCATATTCTTTTTAAAAAACTCCCAATCGTAGTTGTCATCTACACCTTTTAGCACTATGCCCTGGAAGTTTTCGTCTGTCTTTATTATTCCTGGTTTAATGATGTAGGGTTGCACATGCCTTATTTCACTGTTGGCAGTTATTAAGCTCATCAATGAGTCGCTCACAGCAATGGGATTGAGTTCATAGGAGTTGTTATCTCCAAACGATGTTATTTGGATGTGCGAGCCAAACCCAATAACCTTGCCACGAATCTCTTTCTTGAACCCAATAACAATACTCACCGATAATATCATCACCACCAAACCCAATGCAATACCCGCTATAGCAATAGATACAGCAGGAGTAGAAACTCGTTTCTTCTTTTTCTGGTTGCCTTTGTAGAGTCGTTTTGCTATAAAGAGTTCGGTGTTCATCTATCAGTTTTTGAATTGAATAGAACAAAGATACAGAAATATTTTTTGAGGGTCGATTGTTTTTAGTGGAAAGCTAAAAAAAGCACTCATTAGTGTTACCTAACTGGTGCTTT
>DUVZ01000311.1 GCA_012840785.1 Bacteroidales bacterium | reverse complement strand
GCTATATCTTGATTGATATTAGTGAGCAATCCTGTTTTATTATCTATCCTGTACACCTCCACTACATTATCATCGCGCCCTGCAACCAACAAGAATTTTCCATTAGGTGTAATAGCAAAGTTACGTGGATGTTTAGCAGTCAATTGATAGCCAACTTTAGACAATCTACCATCCTTACTATCAATAGAAAAGATAGCTATACCATCCTCTTGCAATCTGTTTGAAGCATATAGGAACTTGCCATTGGGCGACACATGAATATCGGCACTACCTCTTGCACCCACACTATCGGCAACTATTGTCTGCTTTTGTTCAAGATCTCCATTATTGTAGTCATATACTATCACCTCGCCCGACAACTCGCCCAACAAGTAGAAGTATAATCCATTTGGATGAAAATCGAAATGACGAGGACCAGTACCCGCAGGAGTTGAAAAAACAACACTATCGCTCTTCAGCAGCGCCGGTTGCCCTTCAAACACCGAGCTAATAGATTTGAAGCGATATATTTTGTCTGTACCCAAATCAGCAGCAAACAGATATTCACCATCGGGCGAATAGCGCACACTATGCAAATGAGGCTGCTGTTGACGTTCGGGGTCTTCTCCACTCCCCTCAAATTGATATAAATTGGACAAAGGACTCAAAGTTCCATCTCTGTTTATATTAAATTGAGATATACTGCCACCTCCATAGTTGGCAGTAAACAGATTAGTGCTACCCTCATCAAGGGCTATATAAGCAGGCGAACTACCAGAGGTCAATTGCGAGTCAATCAACTTCAATTGTCCATTCTCTCTATCAAAAGAGAAAGCATGGGCATAACTATCATCCTCACCGTTTTCGCCTACCGAATATACAAACTCTCCATCCATGCTCACAGTTAGATAAGAGGGGTTTGCAACTTCTACCATACTCACAGAGTCTGCCTCTGCTGTTTCTGTATCAAATTTATACACATATATTCCTTTGCTTCCCTCGTTGGAAGTGTATGTACCAACCAACATATACATTTCGCCCTCTACATTGGCAAGGGAGCCGCGGCTGGCATCATGGTCTGCATCTTCGCTTTTCTTTCCTGTACACGATATAGCTACAAATATAGTTAATAGCAAGTACGATAATTTTCTAATCATTTTGTCTGTTCTATTTCTGAATTACTCAATTATAAGGTACTAAAGTAACTATTTATTTCTACTTTGGCAACTATAAATTCATTGAACAGGAATTTAATTATGACTCAATACTTGACACATCAAGAAGATATTAGGAGCAAAAATAAAATGCCCACTTTAGCGAATAGGCACCGGTTTGAGAGAGGCACTATCCGAGATGGGCAAAACCTTACAAATAAATCCTTTTAGCATCAATATAACCAATAGGGAGCCCTCTAGCACATAAACACAATTCCACTATTTACAGTTGATAAATGAAACATTTAGTTGTGTATGTGCAATAGACTATGTATTTTTGCACTGTTTTAAAAATCAAAAAACTTAAAAACGAAATCATCTATGCTTAAAAAAATACTTTCCATCGCAGGAAAACCTGGATTGTACAAACTTGTTTCAACAAGCAAAACATTAACGTTGGTAGAATCATTAATTGATAAAAAACGTATACCTATTTATCCTCAAGAAAAAATTGTATCTTTAGGTGAAATTGCTATTTACACTATGGAAGATGAAATACCTCTAAAGGATGTGTTTACAAAAATAAAGGAGAACGAAAATGGTGGAAAGATTGCCGACGAGCACAAGAGCAATAACAAAAAACTATTTTCTTTTTTCGAAACAGTATTGCCTACCTATGATAAAGAAAAGGTGTACGCATCTGACATTAAAAAGATAGTAAACTGGTATAATCTTTTGATTGAGAACAATATCGATTTCGAAGTAGAAGAACCAATAGAGGGTTCGGATGCTGACAAAGATGAAGAGAACGCAGAAGAGAGCACAAAAAAATAAAACACAAAACAGAGATAGAGGGTGTAGCTCAAAAGGCTACACCCCACTGCTGTGAGTAACAAAACCATTTATTGAATTATAAACCAAATTCCATGTTGAATTGGCGAAATCTTATTACTAGAGGAGTTGCAGGAGTAGTGTATGTATTAATTCTGCTTTTTGGAATACTATATCACAAATACGCTTTCATAACTGTTTTTGGTCTTATTTTAGTGCTTGCACTCAACGAGTTCTATAGATTGATAGAAGACAAAACACCTCATCTAATAAGTAAGCTTTTCAATATAATATCGGGTGCAATAATTTTTATAAGCGCCTATCTGTTTCTTGAAGAGAAAGCAATGTTGGCACTGCCTCTAGCTGCTCTAATCTATTTGTTGTCACTTTTAGTTTCTGCAATTTTAATTAATAGGAGCGACATATTCAACACCATCATCTATTCAGCTTTTGGTCAGTTGTATATCACCCTCCCCTTTTGCTTGTTGTTGCTTATATCCTACGAATACGAGATGGCAGATCCCGCCTATTTTTATGCATTTATATTAGCCATATTTGTATTTATTTGGGTAAACGACACTTTTGCTTTCCTATCAGGCGTAACAATGGGTAAACGCAAATTGCTAGAACGTATATCCCCTAAAAAAACAGTTGAAGGTTTTGTGGGTGGCATCTTTTTCACAATGTTAGCAGGTGTAGGATTTTCATTTATATTTACCGAATACACCATCTTTTTCTGGATTGGTTTTGCATTCATTGCATCTATATTCGGAACGCTTGGCGATTTATTCGAATCGCTTATCAAGCGCACTTACAAAGTGAAAGACTCTGGGCAACTTATACCAGGTCATGGTGGCATACTCGACAGAATAGATAGTCTTCTATTTGTTATTCCTGCAATCTATGTTTATCTGTTAATAGTAAACCATTTCATCTGATTTGGCTTAGTATAAATAATTGCTTTGTGAAAGGCAATTAAGTGAGCATTTATACCAATTTCTCTCCATATTTTTTAGTAACTTTGCGCAACTAGCAAAAAAAGGTGTCGGTAGCGTTAATTGACACATAGTTTGCTTTATTGGTGTAATGTAATTACATTATTATTTTACAACACTTAAAAACAACAGTACAGTATGATCGAAGAGACATTTGTGTTAGACAAAAATGAGGTGAGAAATCTCATTCGAGATAGAAAAGTCGTACAACTTCGCAGTTATCTTACAGAGATGTACGATGCCGACATAGCTGAACTAATGGATGACCTAAACGATAAAGTGATGGCTCTTTTGTTGTTCCGCATGCTTCCAAAACTGCAAGCTGTAGAAGTCTTTTCCTATTTAAGTGTCGAAAATCAACGTGAAATTATAAACGCTATAGGCGAAGACGACCTCCCCTACCTTGTGGATAATATCTTCTTTGATGATGTTATCGATATGATTGAGGAGATGCCAGCCGAGTTTGTAAACAGAGTTTTGATAAACATTCCTCCCGAAAAAAGAAAACTAGTCAACCAGTTTCTCAACTATCCTGAAGATTCTGCAGGTGGATTGATGACTATTGAGTATGTAAGGCTTACAGAAAACATGACTGTGAAAAATGCACTGGATCATGTAAGGGAAATAGGATTGAAAAAAGAGACAGTTTACACCTGCTATATAACCAACCTGCACGAAAAACTAATTGGTATAGTTTCTTTGCGAGCATTGGTTACAGAAGATCCACATAAAAAAATTGTGGATATCATGGAACAGGATGTTATTGTGGTGAGCACAAAAGATGACCAAGAGGTTGTAGCAGAAAAGTTTAAAAGATACGACCTATTGGCTATACCAGTAGTAGACCACGAAGGGCGCCTCACTGGGATAATTACTGTTGACGACATTATAGATGTGATGGAGCAAGAGGCTACTGAAGACTTTCAGATAATGGCTGCAATGACTCCTTCAGAAGAAGAGTATCTTGCCACCAATGTTTTTGTTTTGGCAAAGAATAGGGTTATTTGGTTGTTGGTGCTACTAATATCGGCAACATTCACCGGGTCTATTATGAAGAATTTCTCCGACACCCTAGAGGCACTCATTCTGCTAGGTATGTTTATTCCTATGTTGATGGACACGGGTGGTAATGCTGGAAGTCAAAGCTCAACACTGATTATTCGTGGATTGGCAACTGGCGATATCAAACTTACCGATGTCTTCAGGGTGCTAAAGAAAGAGTTTCTCATTAGTATTATTTGCGGTGTTATACTATCGGCTGTAAACTTTGCACGAATTATTATTTTCGAACCTCAAGTGCCCATTCTTATTGCGCTCACAGTTTCAGTTACCTTAATCACTACTGTGATGATGGCAAAAGTAATTGGCGGACTGTTGCCTATTGCTGCTAAAAAATTGAAGCTCGACCCAGCTATTATGGCAGGACCACTTATCACCACTATTGTGGATGCGCTAAGTTTGATAATCTATTTCAATATTGCACAAGCTGTACTCAATATTTAATAGCTATTGATAAGCAGGGCTGCACAGCTGCTACCAGTGTTTACAGATATAAAAACAGGCATCTATCTCCTTTATGTAGATAGATGCTTTTTTACATTTTTATCCGAAACTCAGTCCTATTATTCGACACCGAACTGCTACTACCGACCTATCTCTTTAAGTCTCCAATCTTTCTTCTGTTATAGAGCCCTGTTCCTGGCAATCCCGTGTTTAAATAAACACCACTTCTACCCACATTCACATTAGCCCCTCTTGGTCCCAAAGTTGCACTAACACCCCTCTTTGACAAGTTGATATTTAATCCTGGCGCAATTTTAATCCTTTTTCTATATCTCATAATCTCTTTTTCGGTTATTAAATTCAAAAGTCATATATCTACAAGCAAATATAACAAATATTTATCTGTTTTTCACCATACATGTTAATTTTCGCTATGAGTCAATTGGGTGAAACAGTAGAATTATGGCGTGTAATGGGCAATTACAACAAATTTACAGCAGGGTTTTGATACAGATTCATAGCTATATTAGCATCTTCCTCACCCCTTTTGTCTTTATGTTATAGCACAAATGAGTCACCCATCACCCCTTTTGTAAACAGTCGAAACCACAACCGCAACATACATCATCCCCTTTGCAAACAAACGAAAGCACAGATGAAACATGCAGCACGGGTGTATATCAGGATGTTACACTGTTTGAGTGGAAGTATTGATTGATGCTTCAAACAGCAAGAGAATGGAAAGGTGAATATAGAATTTATTATTACACCCAAAATTGAGCTTGTTTTAAAAGCTAGCATAGACATTCTAATTTGTGACATTAACTCAAACGTCATGTTATCTGTAATCGGTAACTTTGAACCGTCAAAAAATGGCAAAGTAAAACCAGCAGTTTTGATACAAAATACAAGTGAGCTAGTAAATAGTTTAGAAGAAAACATCTTGAAAAAAAGCCCAACTTTTGAAATGAGCCGATTAATTCCTTTAATTGGCTCATGAAATAAAGTTCAATCAGATGTTGAATGAACGCCAAAAAGGGTATCAATAAAATGTTTGATCAAGGGGGGGGGTAGATGGGTTTGAAGGTGGGTATGACTACTAGGAAGTATATCTCAATAAACAGGACTACTAAATCGACTGCAACGCGCGATTTGCAAGATTTAGTTGATAAGAATGTTTTTGTGCGAAAAGGAGTTGGTCGGTCTACTGCTTATCAGTCGAGTTTGGAGATGTAAACAGACGTCTGGAGACGAGTGCTATCAAAAGAAATATCATCCACTTTTAAACTTATCATTGGGTGTTAAAAAAATAAATATCAAATAAAACAGTGATTTATTTTGTTTATTAAAATCTATTACTCATTTGTACTATACAAGTTGATTAATACTCAAATTATTCATTATGAAGGATGACAAAAAACTAAACGATTTGCTACTCTCTTGGGAAAACACCTACAAAAAGGGGCAACTAACGCTCTGGGTTTTTTTGGCATTGCAGGAGAGTGAAAAGTATGTTGATGAGATTAAGACTTTTATTGAAACAAAGTCGAACGGCACTATTAGTTGCGAGGAGCAGAGCTTATACCGTGCATTGAGAAAGCATGAGCATATCAATGTTCTTGCATATAATTTAAGAAGTGGAAACAAAGGTCCTGAAAGGAAGTATTACTATTTAACAGAGTTGGGGCAAAAACTATTCACTGAGTTTGTGACTAGAAACATCAAGCTATTCTACATAGATGAGATTAGAAACCTTTTAAACTTATAAGAAAATGAAAACAATAACACGTTCTCTACAACGATTTGCACTTACTACCACTATTCTAACGGTAGTATTTAGATACTTTTTGAGTTACGGAATTGAAAGCTAAAATCAATTGGTGATGATACTTTCGGCTATTTTGTATGGATTGTCGATGTTTGCTGCTGGTTGGTATTTTGGGGTAAAAGATGGAGAATATTTACCAATATTTGATGTTGGTTTTAGATTTCATACAACAACCTATGTCATCCATAATGGAATTTCTTTGTTGTGGATAGGATTGGGTTTTGGCTCTCATTATGAGAAAATTAGTACACCACTAATGACTACAATCTATTGGGGAGTATTTTTATTTATACACTTTCTATTTTATCTTTGGGCACGGAAAAACTCTATTGACAATTTAGATAAAGATGAGATATTTGATTAAATAGACAGCAACTAAAACAAAGATTATAAGTTGCAATAAACACCGATACAGTCTAATGACAATATTGGTGTTTATTTTATCAATCGACTCTTGTGAAACAAATCAATGATTTAATATGGAGTATTATTTCACTGGGGTCAAACTTTTAATAACTACTTCCCCATCCTTCTCTCCAATTCTAGCGCCTTATCTAAATCTCCTCCTTGTGCTTCAGGCAGTTTTCTATACAGCCCTGCCAATTCTTTTAGTAGTTCTTGATTATTGGGTGACTGCTTTAGCAGCTTTTCAAGTTCATCTTTGCGGTCTGTCATATCCTTTAGTTCATTTACAACATTGCCCTCCCAAAGCTTTGTGCCATTCATGTAAGCAGCACGCGAAATGGCATGGGCACCAACAGGGTTGGTTAAGAGTATGAGCGTGATTATTATAAACGACTTAATAGATAAGCCAGGTCTGTTGAAAAATATTGCCAGCCCAATGAGCAGTAAAAACAGCCCCAATGTTGCTGCTTTTGTTATAGCCGACATTCGCAGGTAGAAGTCTGGAAAACGAATAATTCCGATAGCGGAAATGAGCATTAAAACTGTTCCCACTATGATTAAGAATATACTGAATATTTCTTGTAGAGGCATCATTTATTTCTTTTAGTTAAGTAAAACGCATAAGATATAGAGCCTAAAAAAGAGATGAGTGACAATACCATAGCCACATCAAAAAAGTTAGGCGAATCCCACAAAATAGAGAACACTACTATTATGGCAATTACCATAGTTGTAATGAGGTCGATAGCTGTAACTCGGTCGGGCAACGTGGGACCTTTTATAAAGCGGTATAGCACAAGTATTGCACTTGCTGCCAACACTACAATAACTACCGTAAGAATGATATTAATTAAGCTCATATTGTTTTTATTTTAATCTAGAATACGAATAACTCTTCGCTCAAATCCCTCTTTCAGCTCGTTTGCTAACAGCGAACTGTCTCCATTTTTTATATACATAGCATGCACAAAAAGGTGCGATCTATCTGCCGACACATCAATACTTAGGGTGCCAGGGGTGAGTGTTACCAACGATGAAAAGATGGTAATCTGAAGATCGGTTTTGGTATCAAGTGGCACAGCTATAATGCCTGGATGCATATTATCCCCTCGTCTAACAACCTCATATGCCACTGCTAAACTTGCTTTTATAAGTTCCCACAAGAAAAAGAAAAAAAGCTCCACCAAGTATATCACTTGAAAGAAAGCTTTGCGGGCAAAAATAGAAGATGTTAGCCATCCTAGTATTACAATACCAAAGAACATAGCTACGTACAATCTTAGCGAAAATGTTTCCGCGTAGATCAAGCCTATTATAAGTGTTGCAACAAGGGCAACTACTCCTAACCATTTCAACAATCGTATCATAGTTCTTTTTTTATCGGTTTAAAATTAAATTGATATACTGATTACGTTCTACCACTACATCGGCTGCTTTTTCGGTAAACTCGATAAAGCTACCTGGCAAAAAGCTTACTATCAAAATGGCTACGGTGAGCATCCCTATTACCCAAAACATGGGACGGTGAGCTGTATATGCCTCTTTGATGGTTGTTTGTTTTAAAACAGTTTCAGTAGGAAGGGGTTTCCAAAACACCTGATTCCATATTTTTGTCATCGAAAACAGGGTTATCATACTCACTATTAAGGATACCACAACAATTATCCAATCGCCCGAAACAAAACCTGCTTTTGCCAACATAAACTTACCCCAAAAACCAGTAAGGGGGGGTACACCTGTTAGCGAAAAGGCTGATACAGCAAATATGAATGCAATAAGCGGAAAGCGAGCAAATATACCTCCTAGTTTGTTTAGGTTATAGGTACCAGACATACTGCCAACTAAACCACTGATGAAAAAGAGGTTTGTTTTAACCAACACGTTGTGCAACACAAAAAACAGTGCCCCTGCAATAGCAAGCGGTGTGCCAATAGCCAATCCCATGAGCATATATCCAATTTGTGATACAATATGGAACGAGAGAATCTTGCGAAAATCTATTTGAATAGCTGCACCAAGCACACCCACTACCATGGTAAACCCCGAAAGAACCAGAAACACTGTCCTTAGCATGGTGTCTTCGAGGGGAAAAACGATGGTAAAAAAACGAATGAGCGTATATACACCCACTTTGGTCATCATTGCTATTAGAAACGACGATATGCCAATGGGCGGTGTGTGATAGGAAGCAGGTAGCCAGAAAAAGAGTGGAAAAATAGCCGCTTTTATTCCGAAGCTTACCAAAAAGAAAACTGCTGCCACCATGGGTAGGGTTTGATTGGCAAATCCATCGAGCGCCAATCCTGCAGCAGCCATATTAACGGTTCCGGTTAAACCATAAATCATGCCAATGCCAGCCAAAAATATGGTTGACGAGAATACATTGATGGCTACATATTTTATAGAGCCTTCGAGCTGAAAACGCTCTCCACCTAAAGTGAGCAATACAAACGAGCTTACCAACATTACCTCAAACCACACATATAGGTTGAATAGGTCGGCAGCCATAAATGCCCCAATAATACCCAACTGCAAAGTAAAGAAGACCACATTGAATAGATAGCCTACTGTTCGGGTTTTGAACCATCGCGAGGAGTAGAACCATGAAAACAGCGATACAAATGAAGTAAGTGCAATCATCCCAGCCGATAGGTGATCGACAGCCAGCATAATACCATAGCCGTGTAGCCAACCCCCTACATTGAGTACGAGTATGCCATTATCTAAAATTAAACGGAGCAACAGAGCCGACAACACAAAGTGTGCTACAACAGCAATACTGCCTAAAACACGCTGAATATTGGTGTTTCCCCAAAAAAACAAATTTACAATTGCTGCTAACAATGGCAACAGCAATACTGATGATATAATTAATTGGTCATACCCCATGATTAATCTTCTAGTTTGTCGGTTAAATTCAGTTCGTCCATATTAGCTGTACCAGTTTTCATATATACCTGACGGAGCAATACAATGCCAAAAGCCTGTATTCCGAAACCAATAACAATGGCTGTAAGTATAAATGCTTGAGGAATTGGGTCGGCATAATCTGACATCATCACACTATCGCCAGGTTTTATTAGTGCAGGCAGACCACGTGTGAGTCTAGCAATAATAAAAATAAACAGATTGGAAGCATAACCAAGAATCATTATGCCAATAATCATTTTTGTCATTCCTTTGTTTAGCAGCATGTAAAAACCAGCAGCGTATAAAAGTCCAACTATTATAGATAACAATACATCCATCTTATCTTATCAATTTTCGGTTAATACAAACGTAATATTCAATATTACACCTACAACTACCAGATACACACCTATATCAAACAGCATGGGCGTGCCCAACTTGCCAATTAATGGTAGCTCAAAACTACTCCAAACACCTGTAAAAAATGTAAGACTCATAAACAACGATATAAGTGCAGACACAAGTGCTACAAGCAATCCAGTAGCTATTATTTTGCGAGGATTGAGACGGTATCGCTCCAAAGTTGCGTCAACTCCAAACACCACAGAGTGGAGAAAGAGCGCAATAGCAGCCAACAAACCTCCAATAAATCCGCCTCCAGGAAGATTGTGCCCCCTGAAAAGCAAAAGCACCGAGAATATAAAGAATAGTGGCATCAAAAGCCTTACTGTAGTATGTAATATAACTGTTCTCATCTTTAAATCATTTGTCGTTTTTAAATTTCTTCAGACTGCTCACTTTCGAGTTATTTTCTAAGTTGGTTTTTATCTTTATTGCCAATCTTTAGCAACGAGAAAACACCTAACGAAGCCACCATCAACACCGTTATTTCGCCCATAGTGTCTAGACCTCTAAAGTCTACCAATATAACATTCACAATGTTTCGCCCTTTGGCTTGAAGGAAGCTATTCTCAACAAAATACTCTTTCAATAAAGGGTTGATTTCTGTTTGCTGCACCCATAGCAATAGGAACGACATGGTGAATCCGAAAAGCAAAGCAGGCACAAAACGTTTGAAAGCCATAGTTTTAGAGATATCAACAAACAAGGGCAATTTATTAAGAATAAGTATAAAGATTACAACAGAAAGCGTTTCAATCAAAAACTGAGTCATGGCTACATCGGGCGCACCAAAAAACAGAAACATTAGGGCAGTGCTATAGCCTACTAATCCCATAGAGATAATTACGGTAAGTCGCGACTTTGAGTTGAGCAGCATCCACAGGGCTATGAGCATTATAACAACAACCAACACCTCATGTAATAAAAAACCAACGGATGAGTGAAACAAATCGACTATTGCAACATCAAAATTGCCAAAGCCAACAACCAAGAAAATCAGTGCCACAAAAGACATAGCAATGATTACTAAGTAGTTTCTTAAATAACCCGATTGAAAAAAGCGGGTTTGTGCGCTAGAAACCCTCAATAAACCAGGAATGGATTGATTGTAAATTGCTTCAGGACCAATTGAGTTGTAAAGACTGAGGCGATTAGCAAAAGCTCTTATTTTGTGACGAAGGAGATAAACACCCCACCCTACCAATAATGTGAGCAAACTTAACACGAATATAAGCGAAAAGCCATGC
>DUVZ01000310.1 GCA_012840785.1 Bacteroidales bacterium | reverse complement strand
TCACTTGAATGAAGGTCATGCAGCTCTTATCAATGCTGAACGTTTGAACCATTATATTAATGAGAAAGGACTATCTTTCAATCAAGCAAAAGAAGTGGTTAAATCATCATCTCTCTACACTGTTCACACTCCAGTTCCAGCTGGTCACGACTACTTCGATGAGGACTTGATAAGTCGTTACATGGGCAGTTTTGCTAATAAATTGGGCATTTCGTGGCAACAGTTTATGGATATGGGACGCGAAAACCCTGGAAGCAATGAGCGTTTCTCTATGAGTGTTTTTGCACTAAATACAGCTCAAGAGGCTAATGGAGTAAGTTTGCTTCATGGAAAAGTTTCAAGAAAAATGTTCCAACCAGTTTGGAAAGGTTATTTTGCAAAAGAGTTGCATGTTGGCCATGTTACCAATGGTGTTCACCTACCAACATGGGCTTCATCCACTGTAAAATCTATTTACAACGATAATTTTGCTGATACTTTTATTAAAGATCAATCAAACCTTGATGTTTGGAGCAAAATACACGACGTAGCAGACGAAGAAATTTGGAAGATGCGAATGGTGTTGAAAGGGAGATTGATTGAATATATCCGCACCGAGTTTAAAGAAGGTTGGTTGAAGAATCAAGCCGACCCACGTCGTTTGATGACTGTAGTAGATGGTGTTGACCCTAATGCACTTATCATTGCTTTTGAGCGTAGATTTGCAACTTACAAACGTGCACATCTTCTTTTCTCCGATTTAGACAGATTAGCTAGAATTGTAAATAATCCCGATCGTCCAGTTCAGTTTATTTTTACTGGAAAAGCGCACCCTGCAGACGGAGGTGGACAAGGTTTAATTAAACAAATTATTGAGATCTCACGTCGCCCAGAATTCTTAGGAAAGATTATTTTCTTAGAAAACTATGATATGCGTCTAGCAAAACGATTGATATCGGGTGTTGATGTTTGGTTGAATACTCCTACACGCCCATTAGAGGCTTCAGGTACCTCGGGTATGAAGGCCGCTATGAATGGTGTATTAAACCTTTCAGTACTTGATGGTTGGTGGTACGAAGGGTATCGTGAGGGAGCTGGATGGTCATTGACTGATGAGAGAGTTTATCAAGATCAAGGTTTCCAAGACTCACTTGATGCCTCAACAATCTACTCTTTAATAGAAAACGAGATTGCTCCACTTTACTTCGACCAAGATGAAAATGGTTGTTCTCATGGGTGGGTTAAATTTGTCAAAAAATCATTAGCTGAAGTAGCACCAGTATATACTACTAAGAGAATGATGGACGACTACTTCTCTAAATTCTACAATGTACTTGCTAAGCGTGCCAAGGTTATCGCTAAAAACGACTTTGAAAAAGCAAAAGAGATTGCTGCATGGAAAGAGAATATGGCTGAAACTTGGGATAGGTTTGAAGTAGTAGAAGTTAACTACGACTGCGGAAAAGAAAACAGACCAGGAGGTATAGGCAATGTGCTATGTGGAGAGGTTGTTATTGATAAGAAGGATATGCAAGGCGACTTGGGTGTAGAGTTTGTTGTTGTTAAGCACGACTCTGTTACCAACGATGTTAAGCTTGTAAACACTTACGAGTTTGATTTAGTTAAACAGGAAGGCTCTCAACTTTACTTCAAAATCGATGATACATTAAAGAACCCTGGAGTGCATCAATATGCATTGCGTGTGTTCCCTAAAAATGAAGATCTACCACATCGAATGGACTTTGCATATGTTCGTTGGATAAGCTAATATAAAATCGATTTATTCAATAATTATAAAAAAAGGTGTTCGTTGTTTTTATACAACCGAACACCTTTTTTATTTTACTCTACTTATATGTAACTATTATTCTGCTGGCTTCAATCCAATAGTAAAGTGGCGCATAATTGGAGCTTCGTATGTTATTTCATAACCACGTGTTATCTCCTCACGTCTGTCATACACATTTTTCAATGCTGCAGCTATCACGTTCATGTGATTGTTGGTATAAGTGCGTCGTGGTATTGCCAAACGGAACAGCTCTAATTCAGGATACCTGTTTTCATGAGTCACAGGGTCGCGGTCTGCTAGCAGTGCACCAACCTCTACACCCCTAACTCCTGCTTCCAAATATAGCTCAATGCCTAAAGTTTGAGCTATAAACTCTTCTTTAGGAACATGGGTCAATATCTTTTTAGCATCCACAAAAATAGCATGGCCACCTGCAGGACGTTGATAGGGAATATTGTACTCGTCTAGTTTTTGTCCAAGATATTCAATCTGCTTTATGCGCGTCTCAAGATATTCAAAATCAGTGCCTTCGTGCAGCCCTTGAGCTAGTGCATTCATGTCACGTCCCGACATTCCACCATAGGTGATAAAGCCTTCGTTCATAATGCATATTTTTTGGCAACTCTTCCACAGCTCCTCCGATTTGAATGCTACAAAACCACCCATGTTTACAATAGCATCTTTTTTAGACGACATTGTCATAATATCGGCATAAGAGAACATCTCTCTCACTATCTCTCTCATCGATTTATCAGCATATCCCTCTTCACGTGTTTTTATGAAGTAGGCATTTTCTGCAAATCTTGCTGAGTCCATTTGTAGTGGCACATCATATTTTACACATAGCGCCGATACTTCTTTTATGTTTTGCATAGAAACAGGTTGTCCACCGGCTGTGTTGTTTGTAACAGTAAGTACTACAGCAGGAATCTGCTCTTTTGGATATTTTTTCAGCACAGCCTCAAGCTTGGCAATGTCTACATTTCCCTTAAAAGGTATTTCTAATTGTGTGTCAGAGGCCTCATCAATAGTACAGTCAACAGGAATTGCTTTTCTAAATTCAATGTGCCCTTTAGTGGTGTCGAAGTGTGAGTTGCCAGGTAAAATATCTC
This sequence comes from Bacteroidales bacterium, assembly GCA_012840785.1. Taxonomy (GTDB): domain Bacteria; phylum Bacteroidota; class Bacteroidia; order Bacteroidales; family Dysgonomonadaceae; genus UBA2632. Next base: position 3,950 of record DUVZ01000310.1, on the reverse strand, counting down.
CCTCTTTTATAATAATAGAGTAGAGTACATTTTCAGCAGCTCTTCCTTGGTGAGTGGGAATAAAGTAGTCGAAGCCTAAAATATCTTTTATAGCATCTTTCATGTTATAGTAAGAACGCGAACCAGCATAACTCTCATCTCCTTCCATCATTGCCGACCACTGCTTGTCGCTCATAGCGCCAGTGCCCGAGTCTGTTAGGAGGTCAATAAACACATAGTCGCTCTTCAATCCAAATAGATTGTAGTTAGCCTCTTTAATCCAATTTGCTCGCTCTTCGCGAGTGCTTCTCTTAATAGTTTCGACCATTTTAATACGGTACGATTCTGCAAATGGTAATTTCATGATTGTCTAGTTTTATATGTTTTGGGTATTTATATTGTGTTACAAAAGAGTAATCCTCCTTCGCACAAAAAATAATTTTTAAAATATTGTTTATGATAATTGGGCATCATTTTCGGGTCGAAAGTGATGTAATTAAAGGCTTCAAAAGGTAAGTGAAGCCTTTAGTATGTGTAAGTATCTCTACGCTTGATATTAAGGTATTGCTTTTTTCGTGTCATGCTCACTTTGTTTTTTTTATTTAAAAACAGATTTTACTCCTCCAATTTATCCTTATCTTCCTTCTCTTTCGCCTCCTGTTGAAGTCTTTCAAACTCCTTAGCCTCCTCTTCGTAGTCATGAAAGAGAAAGTCGTTGTATGGGAAGCGCGTGATATGGATATCTTTTGCTTTATCGTAAATTAGATTGCGCAGTTCATCAATATTTTCATTCTCTGTTGCTGAAATAAAAATACAGTTTTCATTTAGTTTGCTCATCCACGACTCTTTCAACTCCTCTAAAGATACATTTTGTTCTGTGCTGGGTGTAAGGTCGTCATCATCTTTAGGTGTATACGAGAAAGCATCAATCTTATTAAATATAATAATAGTTGGTTTTTCTTCTTTATCAATTTCAAAAAGAGTTTTTTCTACAATCTCTATTTGTTCTTCAAATCCTGGATGTGAAATATCCACCACATGTAGCAGTATATCAGCCTCTCGCACTTCGTCCAATGTCGATTTAAACGACTCTACAAGATGTGTTGGTAGCTTTCTGATAAATCCAACAGTGTCTGTCATCAAGAAAGGCAAGTTATTTATCACCACTTTCCTCACAGTAGTGTCGAGCGTTGCAAATAGTTTATTTTCCGCAAAAATATCCGATTTACTAAGCAAGTTCATAATAGTAGATTTTCCCACGTTGGTATATCCCACCAAAGCAATGCGCACCATATTGCCACGGTTTTTGCGCTGCACAGCCTTTTGTTTGTCAATGGCTATAAGATCATCTTTAAGCTTACTTATTTTTTTAAGAATAATTCTACGGTCAGTCTCCAACTGTGTTTCACCTGGTCCACGCATATAACCACCACCACGCTGACGGTCAAGGTGAGTCCACATACGAGTTAGTCGAGGCAGTAGATATTGGTATTGTGCAAGCTCCACTTGTGTTTTAGCATGAGCTGTTTGAGCTCTCATAGCAAAGATATCCAATATAAGACTTGTTCTATCAAGAATAGGAACGTCAAGCTTTTTCTCAATATTTCTAATTTGACGTGCCGATAGTTCATCATCAAAAATAACTACGCCTATCTCATGATCGCTCTCTTCGCCATCTTCTGCTTTTCTGCTTTCTATATATTCTTTTATCTCTTGAAGTTTTCCAGATCCTACAAAAGTAACAGAATTTGCCATTGGTAAGCGTTGCATCACTCTATGAACTGGGGTTATTTTAGCTGTGTCAGCCAAAAAAGCAAGTTCATCCAAATATTCAACTACTTGCTCTTCCGTCTCTTCTTGAGAGATGAGCCCTACTAGTATTGCATTTTCGCTTTTTATTTCTGTTGCTATAAATTCTTTCATCTATTACTCTTTAGGTTGTTCTTTTAAGGTGTTACTTTAATTAATAAGTCAGCTAATCAGCTCTTTAACTCTTTGGAGTTAAAGCAATATTTAAATTTATTCTTATACAAATATAATCAATTATTTACACAAATAATAATTTATCTATCCTACATTAAAAAACTATGAGTTGAATATTTTTAATGAGCATGATATTGTAGCTTTACTTGTTTATATTAGTAATATATTTTAATGCTTAAGAATATCCTTTCTTTCACCTTTTAGTACAGGCAGCGACAAGTGGTACTTAACTGAAAGAAAACGAATGAGTATAACAACTGCAGCTGTTGAGAGCTCTATAAAAATTACGTTTAAATTGGTTGTTACAGAGAGCGTTATAAACACTATACCCCCAATAACACAGGCCAGGGCATATATCTCCCTCCTAAAGATTAAAGGAATCTCATTTATCAACACATCACGTATCACGCCACCCACTGCTCCAGTACTGGTTCCCATAACTACCGCTACCCATGGTGCAAAGCCCAGGCTAAGTGTTTTTTCCGCACCCACCACTACAAATAATGCAAGCCCAATGCTATCAAAAGCAAAAAATGCACTGTCGAGTCGTATGAGGTGATTATGAAAAATCATCACAAAAATCAAAGCAAAAAGGGTACACCATAAGTAGAATGTATTGTTCATCCAAAAAGGAGTCACCCCCAACAGTAAGTCACGAAGCGTACCTCCACCAACGGCAGTGGCCAAGCCCACAACATAAGCACCAAACAGGTCAAATTTTTTGGCAGATGCCAATCTAATTCCACTAATGGCAAATGCAAAAGTTCCGATGAACTCTATTACATCTACAAATTGAATTGCGCTAAAATCAAACATCTATTCTCTAAATTATCTATTAACTGATTTATTATTTCTAACCTTCTGTTTTTGTATGATTGCACTAAATAATCATTCCACTTGCTAAGCAGATGTTTTCATCAGTATCATATACAACCCCAAATTGACCAGCAGCAATTCCTTGTATCTTTTCATCAGATATTATTTTGTACAAGTCGCCCTGCTTTGTAATTCTTCCTTTAGCAAACTCTGGTGTGTGACGAATTTTAAACTTGATATCTTTCTCACCATCAAAGTTGCCCCACACATCCTTGGTAATAAACTGAAAGCCAGAAAGACTCACCTCGTGCCCATATTGATGCTGTGTGTTGTATCCTTTAGATACATATATTATATTGCGGTTAATATCTTTTTTAATTACAAACCATGGTCCACCACTCAACCCCAGTCCTTTACGCTGACCAATTGTGTGAAACCAATATCCTTTGTGAGCTCCTAAAATATTGCCTGACTCCAGCTCTACAATTTGTCCTTTCTTCTCACCCAAATAGCGTTTGATAAAGTCGTTATAATTAACCTTGCCTAAAAAGCATATACCCTGACTATCTTTGCGAGCAGCCGAAGGGAGGTGTTGTTTCTTTGCTATTTCTCTAACCTTCTTTTTATCAATATTGCCAATAGGAAACATTAGTTTCGAAACCTGCATATAATCTATTTGCCCTAAAAAATAGGTTTGGTCTTTCACTTTATCTTTGGCAGTAGAGAGCCAAGTTAATCCATCTTTTTCTGTTGTCGTAGCATAATGTCCGGTTGCTATTTTATCAAATTCATGTCCCCACTTATCGTTAAATACGCCAAACTTTATTAATTTGTTACACATCATATCTGGGTTGGGAGTTAAGCCTCGCTTTACATTTTCGATTGTATATTTCACCACATTTGCCCAATACTCTTCATGAAGCGATACTATCTCTAGTTTACAACCATACTTCTTTGCAATATAGCTAACTATCTCTATATCCTCTTCTGCAGGACAGTCAACAAAACCATGTTCGTCCTCCATCCCAATCTGTATGTAAAAAATTGTAGGGTCGTATCCTTGTTCTTTTAGTTGATGCACAACTACCGAACTATCTACCCCTCCTGATACTAATGCTGCTATCTTCATAATCTTGTAATTAATCTGCAAAAATACATAGAACTCTGCAATA
>DUVZ01000309.1 GCA_012840785.1 Bacteroidales bacterium | reverse complement strand
TTCTAAAATGCCTTTAGAAGCAAGTGCCGAAAAAGAAATACTAGAATATCAGAGCGTTAAATCGATATTTGTTTTACCAGTTGTAATAAAGCAATCGCTTGTGGGTTTTATAGGTTTTGATAATGTGCTTTCTACCGAAGATTGGTCAATGGATGATATTGATCTCTTATCCACAACAGTATCAGTGTTTTCTTACGCATTGGATCGTCAATTATCAGAAAATGAATTAAATAAGAGTTACTTAAACTTACGTGCCTATTTTGATTTGAATAGCGATTATGTGATGATTCTAAACGAGCAAGGAGAGATAGTTGAAGTAAACAATATGGTAAAAGAAAAACTTGGCTATCAAAACAAAGACATTATAGGTAAACATGTTCTAATGCTACATCCCTATGGTGTACGTGAAAAGGCTGTTCAAAACTTTGAAGCTATACTTGAAAATAAAACTAGCTCTTACCCTCTACCCATTCTCACCAAAAAAGGAAAGCAAATACTTGTAGAAACCAGTATGACCAAAGGTGTTTGGAACGATGAGCCAGCACTGTTTAGTATAAGTAAGGATATCTCAGAAAAAGTGTTTTCTGAAGAAAAATTCGAGAAGATATTTCAAAATATTCCAATAATAGCAACATTAACAGACCAAGCAACAGGCAAATATATCGAAGTTAATAGAGTATTTTATGAAAAGCTGGGTTTTACTTTGAATGAAGCAGTGGGTAGCAATGCTGTTGAATTGTTGGGAATGGACCCTGATATTTGCCATCAAATTTCATCAGACCTTGCAGGTGATGGCTTTATTGGAAATATAGAAACTATTATCTATAATAAAGATGGAACACCCATAAATGTTCACTTATCTGCTACAAGTATCTATCTTCTTGATAAAAAGTACAGGCTTACTTTAGCTACAGATATTACAGAGAATATAAAAAATCAGCAACAACTTGTTGAAGCAAAATTAAAAGCAGAAGAGAGCGATCGTTTGAAGTCGGCTTTTTTGGCCACAATGAATCATGAGTTACGCACTCCTTTAAATCATATAATTGGTTTTAGCGATATGCTTCCCGATATGACAGAGGATGCAAGAATCAAAGAGTTTTCAAAATTAATACATAAAAGTGGTGTAAATCTTTTGAACATAATTGAAGATATTTTTGATCTTGCTATGATGGATTAATCTAAAGTTAGATTACGAGAAGAGAGTGTTTATATAAGAGAGGTCTATCTTGAACTAAAGAAACAATTGCAGGAAACACTATCTGAATCAGATAAGGCAAATAACATTCAATTAGAGTATAAAATAGACAGCAGAATTGTTACAAAGAGAATTATCACAGATAAGTCTAAAGTAATGCAAGTAGTGTCTAATCTAATCAATAATTCTATTAAGTTTACTCACAAGGGTAAGATATTATTAGAGTTTTTTATTGAATCTGATAATATGCTATCTATTTTAATAAAAGATACAGGAGTTGGAATTCCTCAAGAAAAACAGGATATAATATTTGAGTTTTTTAGACAAGTAGATGATTCTCATGCTCGTATTTTCGAGGGCATCGGTATAGGGCTTGCTATTTCACAGAAAGTAGCCAATGTTATGGGTGGTGAAATTAGTTTGAATTCTGAGCCTGATATCGGTTCAGAATTTAAATTTACCTTTCCAATTAAATATCATGAAGATCAATTAATCGATAAGGTAGAGGATACAACACATGCTATAACTCCAGTATTATCAGGGAAAAAAATTC
>DUVZ01000308.1 GCA_012840785.1 Bacteroidales bacterium | reverse complement strand
CTCTACTACAAATAGATGCATCGCTTTTCGAGCAAGTGTTGCTCAATATTATTAAAAACTCTGTTGAAAGCATCGATCAAAATGGAGAGATAACCATCACAACAAACGCTCAAAAACATACACTCGAAATTGCTGATACTGGCAAGGGCATTAGCAAAGAGATTGAAAGCAAACTGTTCAATCCATTCTTTTCTAGCAAACCAATGGGGCAGGGACTAGGCTTATTGTTTATACGCGAGGTGCTTACACAGCATGATTGCAACTTTTCGCTTCGCACTTATGATGATGGGTTGACGCGGTTTGTGATGAAGTTTGGGGGCTGATAAAATATTCACTCGCTTGGTGGTGTGAAAATAGTATAAGTGTTAGAAAGCAGATCTACCACTGTAGATTTGACGAACAGCTCTTGAAAATTGAATCTACCACGGCAGATGTGGTTAGAAAAGAATAAAGGGTGCTTTATATATAGAAAATTTAGAATTTACTCCTTAAAAGAAGGGTTTTAATATAAAAAATTTAAAAGAGGAGCTGAACGCATAATTCTACACTTGATAAATGATTTTAATGGCACGAATTTCCAATAATATCTCAACGAAATGAGAAAAGTGTCATAACTAGTCAATAAACCAGGCAAGAAACGAGTTTTTATCTTTCCCCCAACGCATCTACCGTGGTAGATTGGAATTTCATCTCTTTTTGAGTTTTCTACCGTGGTAGATGGGGTTGGAAAAGATTAGTCTTTTGCATGTAATCCACTTTCATTTATTACCTATATCAACCAAAACAAAAAAACCGTTTCAAATTACTGAAACGGTTTTCTATTGTTATTATCTGTATGAGAGAATCTCTTACATATATTTTTTAATATTTGCTTCGTGCTTCTCTCTATCAAATCTTTCATAATGTGGATTCATAGGAATGTACTCATCATCGTCCCACAAGTTGCTTGTAATCATTAGGTCGGCACTATACCTATTGCAAGCAATGGGTATATTGTGCACTCTACATTGCCTTAAAAGCATCATAATGTCTGCTTCGTGAGGCTGTGCATTGAGGTCGTCGATGAGAAAAACAGCCAGGTCAATCTCTTTTCTAACCACCATTGCAGCAATCTCGGCATCTCCGCCAAGGGGTCCAGATGTCATAATTTGAATATCTGGATGTACACCTTTGCTAGCCAATGCCTCTTTTACTAGAGAGCCTGTTGTGCCTGTACATACAAATGAGTGATGCGACAGAAAATCTGAGTTGTAAATCACCCAGTCTATAATATCCACTTTGCGGTTGTCGTGAGCAACCAAAGCAATTCTTAGTTTACGTTTCATAACTTGTTTAGTTTAAATTCCTAACTCTTCGCGAATTAGTTTAACTTTTTCGTTAGCACTCTCTTCTGCCTGTTTCAACGCTTCTCTTGTATCAGCTTTGCCTTTCACATCGATATAGAACTTTATTTTTGGTTCAGTTCCCGAGGGGCGAATTGATAATTTTGTTCCATCTTCGGTATAATATTGAAGCACATTGGATGTTGTGGGCATAGAGAGGCTGATTGTTTCATTGCTATCGAAATCTTTTGCTTCAAGAGAGGCAAAATCTTTTAGCAAAGTAACATTAGAGCCAGCTATTTGTGTGAGTGGATTGTTGCGGAAGTTTCTCATCATCGCTTCAATCTCTTCTGCACCTTCTTTTCCTTTTCTTACAAGCGAAACACCCACCTCTTTTGAGTATCCATACTCTAGATAGATATCTTGTAGAAGTTGGTACACTGTTTTGCCATTGTCTTTTGCCCAAGCTGCCATTTCAGCAAAAAGCATACAAGCCGACACCGAGTCTTTGTCGCGAACGAAGTCTCCAGCAAGAAAACCATAGCTCTCTTCGCCACCACCTAAATAAATTTTGGTGTCTTCGTTTTTTCTGATAATATCAGCAATCCATTTAAAGCCTGTGTAGCTATCAAATAGATCAACACCGTTTTTAGCGGCTATTTTACTTACCAATTCGGTTGTTACAATTGTTTTAACTGCATACTCCTTACCAGTAAGTTTGCCAAGCTCTTTCCATCTTGTTATGAGGTAGTAAAGGTATAGAATCATTGTTTGATTTCCGTTTACCAATACAAACTCTCCATCATTGTTGCGAACAGCTGTTCCTATACGGTCAGCATCAGGGTCTGTTGCCATTACAAT
>DUVZ01000351.1 GCA_012840785.1 Bacteroidales bacterium | reverse complement strand
CGCTGCGAAGAATGGCTACCGACTGATAGAGCGATGCAAAGGCATGAATGCCAGAGAGGGGCGTTAGTTTGTTGTGGGGGCTTTGATAGAGGCGCACAAATGCTGCCACTTGTGCCCACTGGTTGCGATAGCAGGGTGTGCTGCCGCTCCAGGGTGCTCCGTATACGCGTATCGACCCATCTTTTAGTATGCGCAAGATGGGTTCGTCATCGTTAAGGAGAGTGCAGCCGGGCACATATTTTAGCCAGTTTTGGCTGTGTGTGCTTTTGCCCGTGCCGCTTTTGCCCATAAAAATGAGTGCTTTGCCCTCTTTTTCTATTACCGATGCATGTAGCTTGATGGTTTGGTGGCTGGCTGCCGCTATACCGTAGGCTGCACGCAAGAAATAGGCAAGAAAGCGACTCTCGTAGGGTGCTTGAAGTGTGAGGTCGGTAGTTACTCTTTTTTTGTCTGCCGATAGGTTAAAGCTGTGTTGCCTGTCGTTTACTGTAACAGTAACGGTGAGGCTCTTATCGGTGTGATACACATCAAACGACATGCCATCTGCCTCCATCACATCATCGGCAGGCCTATTGGGGATGGGTGTGGGGCTGTTGCCCACAAAGTGAATTAATGGCTCACCCTTTGCATCATTGTCCACCCTAAATGGCTCGAACGAGGGTATGAGCTTTTGGGTCACCTCCGCATTTGGGGTGTCTATCAGTATGCGGTGCTGGGCTATTTCGTATAGTAGTTGTTGATTCATTATGCAAAAATAGTGATTTTAATTATATATTATGGTTATGTGTGGGTTTTTTTGTTTTAGCTTTTGAATATCAGGTTTTTGGCATCCAAAAACTATCTTTGCCATCTTCACACACACACCTGCTTTAAAATGCTGCTAATGTGAATAAATAAATATAAATAGAACCACAAAACCCCTTGTGGAGATAAATTAATTGTCTATTATTGTGATATAATAACAGATGCAATTGTAGAATAAGATATAAAGTGGAAAATGATGCATCTGCAAAGATGAGAAGAGAGTGATTCGAAAATAGTGAAAAAAAAGATATGCCTTATGAAATGGATGTGGAGTGTGTTGTTGATGGTTGTGATGATGTCGTTATCGTCGTGCAATACCAACGAGGGTGTGCAAGTGGATAAACTAATGGAGCCGGGTGTGAGTGCAGCGTTGGCTCAGTTTCGTGCAGAAGAGTATACAGGTGTGAAATATAGGTTGTGGTTTGATATACCCAGCGATAAAGACATGCCCGTTGTGGGAGAGGTGGATATTGCATGGAGTCAGCAAGAGGAGTTGCCTTTGATAATTGATTTTAAGGGCAACGCATCGCAAACAACCGCTTTGCTGATGAATGGGGTGGAGGTAGATTATGAGGTGAAGAATGAGCATATTTATATTGCTCACTCTAGCAGTTTTAAGGGCGAAAATCATGTGTCGATTGCTTTTAGGGCAAGTAATCAGTCGCTTAATAGAAGAGACGAATTTTTGTACACATTGCTAGTGCCCGATCGTGCACGCACGCTGTTTCCCTGTTTCGATCAACCCGATTTGAAAGCACACTACACGCTATCGCTCACCATACCCAATAGTTGGAAGGCTGTGGCAAATGGAAAGATGGTGCGGGTAGATTCTCTATCGCAAGGCGAAAAGCACACTGTTACGTTTAAAGAGACCGAACCGTTGCCTACCTATCTGTTCTCTTTTGTGGCAGGAAGGTTGCAGCAGGAGTCGTTTGCAAGGGATGGACGCACCATAGCTATCTATCACCGCGAAACGGAGCCAGGGCGTGTGGCACAATGCGCAGATATTGCCGATGAGGTGTTTGATGCGCTGGTGTGGATGGAGGATTTTACGCAGATTGCCTATCCGTTTGCCAAGTATGATTTGATAATATTGCCGGGGTTTCAGTATGGGGGGATGGAGCACACGGGGGCTACGCTCTACAACGACCAACGGATGTTTCTAAACGAGCAAGCCACGCTGGTGGAGCAACTTGGCAGGAGTTCGCTTATTGCCCACGAAACGGCTCATATGTGGTTTGGCGATTATGTGACGATGAGATGGTTCGACGATGTGTGGACAAAAGAGGTGTTTGCCAACTATTTTGCGGCGCGCATGGTAGAGCCACAGTATCCAACTATTAATCATGAGCTCAATTTTATACGGGGATACATACCCGCTGCCTATTCTGAAGATAGAACGCAAGGGGCAACGCCCATTCAGCAGCAGCTAGACAATTTGAACAATGCCGGACTGGTGTATAGTAATATTATCTACAACAAATCGCCGGTGATGATGGAGATGTTGGTGCAGCAAATGGGGCAGGAGGCTTTTAGGAAGGGTATACAAGATTATTTGCATCAATATGCCTACTCTAATGCTACATGGGACGAGCTGATAGCATCGTTGAGCAAATACTCGGAGCGCGATT
>DUVZ01000029.1 GCA_012840785.1 Bacteroidales bacterium | reverse complement strand
GTAAGGCGTTACTATTTCTACCCACTTTATATAACCCTTGCCCATTAGGTGTAGTCCATCATTAGTGTATTCAGGGTTTAGTTTGTCACTACCTGGTGTTACAAACTCTGAATAGAGATCGATATATGTTACTTGTTTAAATTTAGCTAGGTTTTCAAGTCTCTTATTCAAGGGCTTTATCTCTTTCCAATGTTTTGTGTGACCATCAAACATACCAAAACTATCGTTTAGCGGCAGAATGCTTTGTAAGTATATTTTGGTGTTGGGCGACTGATACTGAATCTTATCAATAATCTTACTTATCCCCTCAACAATAGAGTCTGTTGTAGCACCTCTACCAATATCATTTATACCAATAAGCAAAAAAATCTTTGCGGGGTGTCCCTTAGTTATTATGTCCATTCTATCGTATACACCCACACATATATCTCCACTGATTCCCCTGTTTTTTACATTTTGGTTTTCAAACAACTCGCTCCATTCTCCGCCATTAGTAATACTGTTCCCAAGGAAAACAATATCGTTAGGAGTAGATTTTAAATTTTCAAATAAGGAAGCTCGCTGATAATAAAAAGTTGAATATTCTTGTTGTGCCGATAAGTATATTGAAATAACGACTAGAACAAGTGTGAAAACTGATTTTTTCATATTATTGATAATAGTTGATATCTTAATGTTATATCTTTGCAAACAATTTTCAGTCTATATTGTTGTATATAGGCTAAAGAAAAATTAAGAAAACAGTCTTGTGAATTAAAAATATTAAAAATGAAAAAACTATTTTATTTAGGTCTCTTATTATTCACTGCCTTTCAAATAAAAGCACAAGTAAGTGATATTAGCCTTAATTTGACTCCAACAGCAAATTATACATGGTGGGATAGTCAGATGCATATTAAAAACAGCCCAATGGTGGGTGGTATGTTAGGAATTGGACTTGGGCGTAATCTTGAATTGAGAGGTATATATGAGCAATCTATAAACTCAGAGAGTAAACTTGGCAATTTTAATGTCGATAACCTCTTAGGCGAATTCAATTCTATAGACGTAGATGTTATACGTTGGGGTGGAGAGTTTAAAGCTAATATTCCTACACAAACACTTTTCACACCTTATCTATCTATAGGCTCAGGAGTGCAAAAACTTAAATATAATGATAGTAAGGATGAGCAAATATACCTTAGTGCTGGTTTAGGAACGCAATATGTTTTAAGCAATAGAGTTTCACTTAACTTAGGCGCAAAGTTACATGCCTTTAATCATAATCCAACTAATTTGCTGATGGAGAGTGGCTTTAAAGATGATATACTTACATTTGAAGATAGTCGCATGATGAATTGGTCGGTAAATTTAGGTGTTCAGTTTTATTTAAGTGGCAAGAACCCTCAAAAGTATACTGCTTTAGAAAGAGCATTGGAACAACAAGGCAAAAGTGGTTTGTCGGGTCTTCGTTTAGTGTTTGAACCAGGAATTGCTTACATCAATTTTGATAGTTCTACCAATTTGCGCGACACCTATTTATTAGGGGGGTCATTAGGGGTAGATTTTAATGATTATGTTGGGTTGCGTGGTTTTTATTATCAATCTACGGAAGACAAAAAGCTATCATTCGATTTTGATAAAATGGCTATGTATGGTGCCGATTTTATAGCAAAATTAAATGTATCAAGTGGAATAGTTCCCTATCTTACTGTAGGTGGTGGGTATATGAATGTATATGGCAGCTATGTAGGTGTTGATGAGAATCCTTTTGTGCCAACTAATTCAGGTTATTTTGCAAAAGGCGGTTTAGGTTTGTCTATTCCAATTACTCCATACTTCGAGGTTTTAGGAGCAGCCAACCTATTGTACACAACAGACAAAGATCCAGAAGATTTAGGTTCGACCGAAGATTTGAAAAAGCACACTATGTTTAATGTTGGATTGAAATTCAATATAGGTAAAAAAGTTCGAGCCAATAGAGCATTAGATTCGTATATTGACCAAAAAATGGTTGATAAAGGACTAATGTATGAGCAACGTATAACAGAGTTGAAAAAGGAGCTAGATAAAGCATACGATGCCAATGATGCTGTGAAGGCTACACAAATAATGAACGAAAAACAACGTTTAGAAACAGAATTGGTTGCAGCTATGGATGAGTCTGGGGTGGTGCTTTCTACACCAATTGCACCAGCAACATATGTTGCAGCAGACGATACTGCAATTGCTACTACAGCAGCTACTACTACTACTACTACTACTGCTAGAGCAGAAGATCAAACTTTAATTAGATTAACTCCCGAAGAGTTAGAGTCGTTAGTAGACAAGGTAGTTCAAGGTGTGGGAGCTCCTGTATTGAAAAAGGAAACCCCCGAAGAACGTTTAGACAGGCTAGAGCGACTTATATTGAGTGGAGGCACACCAACAACAAGAACTGCGCAGCAGTCTGCAGCATCTACTCAAGAAGCAGAAGCCAAAGCAATGGCAGAAGCGGCTCAAGCAGAGGCTATAGCAGCAAGGGTTAAAGAGGAGTCTGCAGCAAAAAGAGTTGAAGAGAGCAACAGAGAGTTATTGGAAGAGATGAGACGTATAGGCAGCAGAATCGAAGAGAACTCTCTAAGAATAGATAATGCTTACAGACAACAGCAACAATCAGGTTCTGATAGAACAGTTATCGTAACTCCAGGAGGAGGAGGAGGGAATCAATCACCTTTTGCCCCAGCTCCTCAAATGCGACCAGGCAGTAGTCAAAGTGGAATGTATCAAGATCCCTCGCAAGGACAAGCTAAATCATGGGTTATATACAGAGGTTTGTCTCCATTTTTGGGTATGAACTTTGGTGAAAGCTCATCATTCCTTTTCGGAATAAAAGGTAATTATGGTTTTTCGAGTTCAAGATTTTCTTTTGTTCCCGACCTCTATTTTGGTGTGGGTAGTAAAGTTGCTTACGGTTTTAATGCAAACGTTACCTATCCATTGTTAGTAAACGATGAGTCGCTTTTTACACCTTATGTAGGAGTAGGGCTTGGAATTAACAAAGCTGACAAGTTTAAATTTGGAGTTAACATTATTGGAGGAACTTATATTAATGTTGGAAATGGAAGCCTATTCGTTGAATATACTTCAAGAAAATTATTTGATAACAATCTTATTTCCTTAGGTTATAGATTTGACTTCTAGAAAAGGCATCAATAAACAAGTTATTATGTTCCAAAAAATTAAAATAGTATTCATTATATCTCTATTGATAATAGGTTCGTTTGGGCTTAATGCTCAAACGGACTCTATTGTCTCTACTATTTCTCCAGATACTACCATTATAAGTAATAAGGTGAAAGGAGAGATTGTGATAACTAAATCTGATTTAATTAAATTTCTTGATAAAATAGCTAAAGCTAGAAAAGATAAAATTGAGTTTGAATTAGAAAATATCTATTTAAACGATCTTTACGGGCAATTTCCATTGGGAGCCAATAATATTTCAACAAGAGCCATTGTTCCATTAACTAGTTCTACTCCAATACAGTCGATGTCGCGAGACCAGCTGATAAGAGAAATTGGAATGCTCAATTCGCGCCTCAATCAAATCTCGGGATATGCTAGAGTTGGAAACACCACAGCTATTATAACAGGTTCAGATTATGTAGAAGAAGGTATGTACTATCATCCTTATCAAGTAAAGGATGAGATGATAGATGGAGTGCCTTTAGTTGCTTATATGGGCAATGGAGAGTTGAGGTGGAAGATAGACTCATTGCAACAGGAGGTTAGCATGTTATCTGCCCCTGCTATAGTTGCAGAAAATCAAGAAGAGATAGGTCGTTTGAATAGAGAAATTGATAAACATCAAGATGCTATTCTTGCAACCACTGTTTTGACACCCGAAGCTAGAGAGATTGTGAGAAGCTATGGTACATCGCAAATGCAGGTCTTTTTTGCTAATGATGCATCTAATGTTTCTCCTCGTTATTTCGAAGAGGTGAAAAGTGCTGCTACTGTTTTAAGAAGAAACCCTCAGTTGGCTGTTGTGCTTAAAGGTTATGCAAGCCCAGTGGGTAGTGAAAGATATAACTACGATTTATCGATGCGTCGCAACGAGGCAGTAAAGCGGATGTTGATAGATTATGGAGTGTTTCCAGATCAAATAACTTCGGTGTTTTATGGTGCAGACAAAACCTCTTCTGCAAGTGAAGCTCGAAGGGTAGATATCAAGTTTATTATAAAATAAGGGGCATAACTTCTTATTTAAAATGTAAATATATAAGGTCTACAATTTATTTGTCGGCCTTTTTTTATATATTGCATCATCAATACTTTACAACAACAGTAATATATGAAACGCATTATATCTATTCTCTTTTCAATCTCGATTATAATTGCAAGCCATGCCCAATCATCGCTACAGCAATTTTTAAACAATCCATCGCTCAAGCATGCATCGGTAGGGGTGTGTGTAAAAGATTTATATACAGGCAAAACAATTGTTTCTTACAATGAGGATAAATCGTTAACAACTGCATCTATAATGAAGTTGTTAACAACTGCTACTGCATTGGAGCTGCTAGGTCCTAAGTATAAATATGAAACAATGCTTGCTTTGGATGCTTACAATCCCTCTAAACTGCTTGTAATAGGATCGGGAGACCCAACATTGGGAACATCAATGTTCAAAGAGAATCAACACTCTTTTCTGATGAACTGGTCTGATAAGCTGAAAACGAAACTTGGTAATAGCGATAACTTGAAACTCTATGTTGTGGATAATCTATTTGGCTATAATGGTGTTTCAGGCGAGTGGACTTGGATAGATATGGGCAACTACTATGCTGCAGGCGCTTATGGCATAAGTGTGTTTGACAATACCTATCGACTATTCTTCAATACTATTGATAGAAACAGTAGCCCCAAAATATTTCGCGCCGAACCTGAGATTAAAGGGCTCACCTTTACCAATTATCTAAAGCTGAACACCACAGGGAGCGACAATGGGTATATATATGGCGCTCCATTTTCGTATAATCGTGTTTTGCGTGGTGATATTCCAGCAGGTCGAACTGTTTTTAGCATCAAAGGCGACATTCCCGATCCAGGATTGATGTTGGGACAAGTATTAGCATCTGAGTTAGGTAAGAGAGGTATCAGTGTGGCAGAGGTAGAGACAGCTCATCTCGATTATATCAATAATGCTGAAAATGCTATCGGAGCAAGAACTATTAATTATAGGGTAGGAGAGGTATTGCATGTTCACCAATCTCGTCCACTTACTGATATTTTGGGTGAAGTAAATGTAGAGAGCAACAATCATTATGCCGAACATCT
>DUVZ01000307.1 GCA_012840785.1 Bacteroidales bacterium | reverse complement strand
TTGTGGCATGTTTTATTAAAAAACTGGACTGATCTGCAATCAAACAGTAAGAATCTAATCTTATTGTTCAGATTACTTAAAGATAAATGTAAGAGATATAATAGAAATAGAAGTGATATTTTGAAGATCACTCAAAACATTGAGTTTTTTCTAGATAAGAACTCTCCTAAGAAATATGCATTATTGCTTCTTGATAAAAAGCTGACTTTATCAGCTGCCAACAAACTGTTTGATCATAAGGAGCGTATTATCAGTTATGATTATTTTGCGTGTGTAGCACATGAATATATAAGCCAAATCGGTAACAACACTCTTGATTATTCTTTAGTAAAAGGAGTTTATCAGTTTTTGAAAAAACATAATTCAAATAAGACATCTTTACTTATTTGCGGGCAAATTATAAATAACGAGATTTTTCAATACAATATTGATATTGTGAAAAGTGAAACTGTAAAGGTTATAGGAGATCCTTCAGAATATCGTAAATGGATAAATAGTGATCTTAAGAAAAATGAACAGGAAGACGTTGAGAAAGCAAGAAAGCAATTAAATATAATGTTGAATAAAGAATTCATAGAAGTGTTTTTCGAAAGATTAGTGCAAGATGAAAGGCGTGAAAAATATTGGTTAAAATTTATTGATAAAATTAATGAAATTAAGTTTGTTGGTAATAGAGCCAATTATCTTGATTTAAAAAAAATAGAAAGTATATCTAATTTAGTAGATAATAGATATAAAATAACGTCTAGCAATCAAAGTACTTGTGCTTTAGTAATGTATTCAAAAGGCTATGTGTTTGTAGAGTTTTCAGATGTAGGTGCATTGTATATTTATAAAGAAGAAAGCTTTATCAGTAAAGTTAATCTAAATGCTGTTAGTTCAATGCGAGACCTTAAAAAATGGTCTAATTATGATTATGCATGTAGAAACTCATCTACTCCAGGATATGTATTAATAGAGCCTGAGGGTAAAGCCACACATCAAGGTGATTGGGAATCTAGAGTTGATGTATGGATGAACAATTATTATTATGATTAAATATAGTTACTATAATGACTTTTTAGAGATTTATCTAGAAACACATGATGGTGAAGTAGTATTGTTTGAAAACTGGGCTACAGAGCTTGAGAGCCCAGTGTTGTTTAATGTATGTAATGATTTAAAAGTGAATGGTGTTGCTGCATTAAATGGCTTAAAAAAAATAGCTATTAATTACGAAGATATTTCTCAAATAGACAACTTTGAGTATGAAGTTTTAGGATTACCAGAACAGTATCCCTATGATGTTTTTTTAGACATTATGGGAGCTGGCTTATCTGATGAAAACTTAAAGATACGCTACTTCTTCCAAGACTTTGCTCATGAAAATGGATCTGGAGAGAATCTTTTTTTTAATAAACATAGAATTGGCAGTTATCTTAAAAATAAACTAGAGTTTTTATTAAGTTCAAATCAATATCTTTTAATTAGAGAAATAGATAGAATTAACGCAAGTGATTTTACAGATTCTACATCTATATTGAAAGAGATGTCTACGATACAGAAACTTTCAGTTGAAGCAAAAGCGGTTCTTTCTATGACTCTGCATGATACGCTTATAGTTGTACCTAATAAAGTGAAGTTTGAAATATCTGAAATTGGAGATGATAAATATAAACTCTCTCCAATTATTGAGGAGATTAGCTCCAATCAATTTCAAGAAAGTTTTGATTCTTACCCAATAGTAAAATCAAGTTATAGAATTACAGATAATGATAAATCAGTAAGGGTTGTATTAGATAAAGATGAAAACGAAGAATCTCAAAGCATTAAAAAGCAACTTGAACAACTAAAACAAAAGAATCAATTTACTGGTGAAGAGCTAAACGAAATTTACAACAACCCAACAAAGTTTTGGGATGCTGATCTTATCGATTTAGATGATTTTAGCAAGAGGGTGGTGGAGCTAGGGATATACAAACCTCGTTTTTATCCATTTATCAGTCCATACAAGTCGGAGTGGCTTCCAGGGATTGTAATTGATGATAAGGCAGAAGGAACACGTCATGTTTTAATTAAAAATGAAAAGGATTTAGAAGAGTTAAGACAGTTAGTAGATGAAAGTAGAACTCAGGGAAAGAAATCTATTACATATAAAGATGAAGAAATTAATTTAACTCATATTGATTCAATAATTGAGAATGCGCAAAAACAATTAGATAGCCCAAAGAGTCCAATAACAACAGCAGAAAAAGAGAGTGAAAAGTCAGAATCTGAAACAAGGGTTCTTATAATTAAAGAAAATGCAGAGGAAAATGAATATTTAGAAGAAGTAGCTCTTGTTAAAGATGTTAGTTATACCTTTACTGAAGTAGATAATTTAGCTGATGATATAAAGCTTAAAGATCATCAAAGAGATGGTGTAGCTTGGCTACAAACTCTTTCTAAAGAACCCTATTTAGTGCCAGGAGTGCTACTTGCTGATGATATGGGATTGGGTAAAACTTTACAAGTTCTTTATTTTATTGAATGGGTTAGCCAAAACTATGGAAAGAAGCCTGTGTTGATTGTAGCTCCTGTTTCATTATTGGAAAATTGGAAAAATGAGTATGAAAAGTTTTTTCCTCAAGCTAGTTTAGATGTAGTTACTTTATGGGGAAGTGATTCGAGGAATTATATTATTCCTTCTAATAAAGAGCAAACTATACAGAACTTGAGTAAACCTGCAATTTATTTTACAACCTATGAAACACTAAGAAGACAACAAATCCCGATGGCTCTTATTAATTGGGGGATTGTGGTGCTAGATGAAGCTCAAAAAGTGAAAACACCAGGCACACTGGTTACAAATGCAGCAAAAGCATTAAAAGTAGATTTTAAAGTTGCAATGACAGGCACACCTGTAGAAAATTCGCTAATGGATTTATGGTGTATAATTGACTTCTGCAGTCCAGGATTGCTTGAAAATGCTAAAGAGTTTTCAAGAAAATATCAAAAACCACTTGAAGATGAAAACACGGATGTTAAAGAACTAACAGAAGATTTAAGAGAGCGTATTGGGGCAACACTTATGAGACGCATGAAATTTGATGTTGCAAAAGATTTACCTTCTATTGACTATCTAAAATATGAGATAGCGATGCCAAGAATTCAATATGACACTTATTTGAATGAATTGAATTCTATTGTAGAGTTAAGAGAAGAGGATCAATCCTCTAATCCTGTTTTACGAGGTATCTTTAATTTGAGAAGTATATCAGATCATCCTTATTTAAAACATTATCAAGTAGAAAATATAGAGACAGAGGAACTAATTAATAGTTCTGCTAAGCTGAAAAAAGTAATTGAGATATTATCTGATATAAAAGGAAATGATGAAAAAGCGATTGTTTTCACTGAAAATAAGTCGATGCAAAGGTTGCTAAGGAAAGTAATAAAGAAGCGTTTTGGCCTCACACCATCTATTATTAACGGGGAGACACCCACAAGCAAATCAAAACGTGATAAAACTAAATTAACAAGGCAGCAAGAGATTGATAAATATCAAAGTAAACAGGGGTTTAACGTTATTGTTATGTCGCCTATAGCAGCAGGTTTTGGTTTGAATATTACAGAGGCTAATCATGTAATTCATTACACTCGTCATTGGAATCCTGCAAAGGAGCAGCAAGCAACTGATAGAGCCTACAGAATAGGGCAGGATAAACCTGTTAAGGTATACTATCCAATGGCAGTTGCTCCAAATGATAAATTTGAAACTTTTGATCTTGTTTTGGATAAGTTGCTGCAAAGAAAATCTCATCTTGCCTCAGCTTCACTTTTCCCAACAGAACAGATAGAGATTAGTAGAGATGATTTGATCAAATCTATTAATTTAGATTCATCTAATTTAGATTCATCTGAAAAGAAGTCTTTAGAATTTAGGAATATTCAAGATTTAGAAAAATTAAAAGCATTGGATTTTGAAGCAGCAATTGCGGTTTTATTTGAAAAGAAGTACGGTGGAGATACTTGGTTAACTCCTGTATCTAATGATAAAGGCGCAGATGTTATCTTTTTTGGAGATTCTGAAAATTATTTAATTCAGGTGAAAAGGAGTGCTTCTAGATTAGATATTACATCTGGTCAAGAAGTTACTTATGCTTTACCAGAATATCAAAATAAATATGATAGAAAATTTTTACCGATGGTGGTTACTAATAACTACTTCACCGAAAGTGCAATTGATTTAGCACGGCAAAATGAAGTGAAACTTATTGATAGAGATACACTTAGAATGTGGATTAGTGAAAATCATATAAACACAAATGATATTGACAAGAAAATGAATAAGAGAACTTCTTAGATAAGCGAACTATGTTTTTGAAATCGAAACGAATCTAAATACCAGAAAATAGTACAAAAGAAGGACAATTAAAACACCAAACAAACCATGAAAAATCTAACCCTTTTCCAAAACCCCACCACCTACAAATTCGGCTTTAAAGACGAGGAGGGGAATGTTGTGATTGATGCTGTGTATGATAGTTGTATGGAGTTTTCCGAGGGCTTGGCTGCATGCAGTGTGGATGCAAAGTGGGGTTTTATAGATGAGAGTGGAAAGAGGGTTATTGCGTTTGACTATTTTCGTGTGGGGAGCTTTAGGCATGGCGTGGCTGCTATCAATAGAAACAATAGTTGGGGATATATCGATAGGGATGGGAAGTATGTGATAAAGCCGGTGTACTCTTTGGCTAATGATTTTAGAAGGGATGGTGATGGTAATATAAATGCTATTGTTGCTAAACCTGATGGGTGTGAAATGAGGGAGTATGTGATTGATGGGGATGGGAAGGTAATAGATAAATTGTAATGTAAATTCTAATAAAATGACACTTAACACAACACACATTTTATTACTAATATTAAGTGGATTGGTTATAACAGTCTTGATTTTGTGCCAATTGAGACAAGTTTATAGGAGTACAAAATCAAAATCTATAATGTCAAAATATCCATTAACTGTAGCAGCAATATTATACAGAGGGTTGATGGAAGGCTCTAATGAGACGATTTTTGATAAACGAAAAAAGGAATATATTCAAGAAGAAAAAGAGAGAGCATTTGTGTCAAGTGTTTTAAAAGAGTATCCACACGCCATAGGCTATTTAATAGGTAACCATCTTTCTAATACAGAGACTCTTAGCAAAGATGAAGTTCACACAATATATTCAAACAGGGATAGTATTGAGTCGATTGAGTCTTCTGAAGCTGACAAAGCATTTTACGAGCAGAGGTATAAGCGATTGGGGTGGGAATACCCAAATGGGGTAGAGGTATATAAGAAGCTATATGAAAATGAAAACCATATTGTTCCCTTTAAAGATTATGATGAAGAGGAGTTAAAGGAGCTTGAGTATAAGTACGAGGAGACTCTACTGTTTGAGGTGTGGGAAGATGAGCAAAATGAGTTTACTGAGTTTTGTAAAGGTGTAAATTCTGATGGTTTTAACTGTTATTACCATGATATTGATTTCACTATACCTGGATATGCTGGTATGAATTCAGATATATATTATCGTGTATGTCAGCACTATAAATATCTTTATTGCAATGATGATGAGTTGGATCAGACTCGTTGCTCTGATATAATAGAAAACAGAGATGCGTTGGAAAAATATAAGAATAATACAATCGACTACTCTAAGGTATCTTTCAATAAAACATTGGCTTTAATAGATGCAATAGAAGAAAAATATGGGGGTGTGTTTGTTATTTTAGGAGACTGTGGTGTTTCTAAAGATGGGGGTATTGAGTTTGATTATAAGAAACTGCAACAGGTGTTGGATGATAAAAATATACGCTATTATGAAATGAAAGGGAGACTTCCAACTTATCTACCAACGCATTATGTTGTTGTAATTGAACTGTGTACATCTAATAAGCATTTAATAAGCCTTTGCAAAAGCATAATTGAAAGCTATAGACGAATGCCGTGCTTTACTTATATATCTCTCTTTAAAGAGTTGGATAATGATGAAGGGATGAAAGAAGAGAGAATAAGCCTTTTGAAAGGAGGAAAACATGCTTAAACACACATTTATGTAAAAATAGTGTGTTTTGAAAGTGCTTATTATTACATTTATGTGAAAATTAAAGCTACCATGAGTTTTAAAATGAATATAAATAAAAACCACACACCCCAAATGAGAAGAAAAGACCGAGAAATGCCTATAGAATTTGCTCATGAAGTAATAGATAAAGCCGAGTACGGCGTGGTGAGCATGATAGATGGGGAGAAGCCTTATGGTGTGCCGCTATCGATTGTGAGGAGGGGCGATGTATTGTATTTTCACTCTGCTAAGCAGGGCAGAAAGGTGGATGTGTTGACACATAATGCCCATGTGAGTATTGTGTTTGTGGGAGATAAGAGGATACCCGAGAATTATAGCCACGATGAGCTAGAGGAGATGAACAGGGATGCTAAGAAGGCTGTGAAGCTGATAAGTAGTGTGTTTACTACGGAGTTTGAGTCGGCTATTGTGACGGGCGTGGTGGAGCTGGTGGAGGATGAGCAGGAGAAGATAGGGGCAATGCGATTGATTTGTGAAAAGTATACTCCTAGTAAGATGAACTATTTTGATACGGCTATTGGTGCGGGGCTGAAAAGAACGAATGTGTATAGGGTGGGGATGGAGTGTGTGACGGCTAAGAGGAAGAAGTATGATGAGGAGGGGGTGGAGATGAAGGGTGGGTGGGAGCAATGCCCTAGCTGATATTCAACCTTTTACCCATTAATAATTACCAATTAATAATTAATCATTATCCTTTGCTCCCATGTTTTTACGATAATACTTACACCACTGCTTCAATCCACACTCGTCGCACTTTGGACTACGAGCAACGCAAACATACCTGCCATGCAGTATGAGCCAGTGATGGGCTACGGACAATAGTTCGTGAGGAATATGTTTTACTAACTCTCTTTCGCTTTGCAAGGGGTTTTTGGAGTTGGTGGTGAGTCCTATTCTATTGGCTACTCTAAATACGTGTGTATCTACAGCCATTGCGGGTGTGTCGAAGGCTACAGAGAGCATCACGTTGGCTGTTTTGCGTCCTACTCCTGGAAGTGTAATGAGTGAGTCGAAATCTGATGGCACTTGGCTATTGTAGTCGCTTACTAGTTTTTGTGCCATTCCTAATAGGCTTTTTGCTTTGTTGTTGGGGTAGGAACACGATTTGATGTATTCGAAAATCTCCTCTTGTGATGATGCAGCCATTACCTCGGGTGTGGGAAAGGCTTCGAATAGTGCAGGGGTGATAAGGTTGACACGCTTGTCGGTGCATTGTGCCGATAGTATAACAGCTATCAGAAGTTGATAATTGTTTTCGTAATCAAGCTCTGTTTCAGAGGATTGGGCGTTTTCTTTAAACCAATTGATTACGTGGGTGTAGCGTTCTTTTTTTGTCATGATTATGTGGGTGAGGGGTAAAGGGTAAGGGGTAAAAAGAAGTGAAGGGTCTGTTTAGCGGTTTTGCAACTGTTAAACAGACTTCTTCATTCTTAATTCTTCATTCTCAACGTAATATCTCATCAGACACAGGGATAAACCTAGCACTAAGGTCTGGGTCTTCCATATCTCTATCTAATGGATACATGGGGCGGTTGATGCGTTCGTAACCCAAGCGTAGTAGGTCTTGATCTACACCACCTGGCGTTAGCGCCATTACCCAATCGGCACGCATATCGTAGAGTTCTGGAACTAAGTATCCAATTTTTACGATAAGGATATCTGTCTCTCTAGGATTGAGCCCAAGGCGAGTGAATGCATTTTCGTAGTGATAAGCCATGCGGTTTTTGGTAACAATTACCGATACATTGCCAACTTTTACAACTACCTCTATTTGATCGCTGTTTTGGCTATGTTCAATAGCTGTGATTTCGCCTTTGATGCGAACGGGTGGGGCAAACGATCGTCAACCTCTGCTCCAGCAGTGCCATCAATTTGTGCGCCTACACCTAGTTCTACTGCTTTTGCTACAAAATCTTTTCCGGGGATAGAGGCGTAGATAACCGATTTGCTATCGGCTTTTTTAAATGCGGGGTGGTTTAGAACTTCTGTAACTGTCCATGTAACATCTCCAGCACCACCAGCTGTGGGATTGTCGCCCATATCGCTTATGATAAATGGCTGCACATTGCTTGCTAGGGCTTGCTCTAGGGCTCTGTTCCAAGTGGTGGTGGGGGCTACAAAGTCGAACTCTTCTCTAACGTTCCAAAAGTGTGCTGCTAGTTGTTCTGCTGCTTTGCCTACTGCTTCTTTATCGTCGCCATAAGCCACTACTACACCATGGTTGCGAGGTTCGTCAGCCCATGGATACGACATCCAGATGGAGGCGTCTATCATATTGTCGTTGTCGATGAGAGCGGGAATGGCACCGTAGAGACTTTTTGCTGGCTCGATGCGTGTACTGGTTTGTTCTCCTGCCAAAAGGATAGGCACAGGAATCCAAGCTTTGTATTTGGGTTTTCCTTTACCGCTTTTTAGACGCGACAATAGGTTGCTAACGGCTCTTCGTTTCGATTCGATAGCATCTTCGTGGGGTGCTAAACGATAGCAAGTGATAAGGTCGGTGTTTTGTGCCAATCGGGGCGATACGCTTCCGTGTAGGTCCATGCAGGTAGATATAACTACATCTGTGCCAATTACTTCTCTAATGCGAACGATAAAATCGCCTTCTGGGTCGTCCAATCCTTGTACGCTCATAGCACCATGAATATCAAAATACAAGCCGTCGAGGGGCAATACTGCTTCTAGTCGCTCTAGGGTTTCTTGCACCAATGTTTCGTAGGCTTCGCGTGTTACAATTCCGCCTGGCATGGCATGTCCACGCAATGTAGGCAACCATTGGGCTTCGTGTATGAGGGTTGAATCTTCTGAAAAGAATGGATAGTAGCTAAATACCTCTTCTCCACGACGTGCACGAAATGCTTCGGCATGGGTTACTGCTGGGGAGAAGGTGCTCGACTCGATTGCTAAGCCTGCAATGGCAACGCGTGGAAGGTCGCTGTCGGCTTTTTTGTTGCTTTTGCAACTGATAAAGGCTGTTGCAGCAACTAGTAGTAGTGTTAAACTAACTAATGATTTTCTCATAACTAATCTGTTTTTTTATATCTGAGTAATTTGTTTGTATGTTCTGTAT
>DUVZ01000306.1 GCA_012840785.1 Bacteroidales bacterium | reverse complement strand
CCCATCCAGCTGCATAAAAACGGTGGGGAGGAGCAAAATGAACGCCAACACAAATAGTACAAGCAGCGTTTTCCAAAACCACTTAAACCACACCTCGTAAGGCACCCTAGCAATGCCCAGTGCGCCAATTAGCACAGCGGAGGTGGGTGTTATCATATTGGTAATACCATCTCCAAATTGATATGCCATTACGGTGGCTTGACGCGACAGCCCAATTACATCCGAGAAGGGTGCCATTATAGGCATTGTAAGTGCCGCTTTTGCCGATCCGGAGGGGATGAAAATATTGATAATAGATTGCATTACAAACATGGCGCCAACGGTGGTGGTTTTTCCTGCACTTTCCATCACCTGCGCCAACGAGTGTAGTATGGGGTCCATAATTTTTCCGTCCGACAAAATCTGAATAATACCACCCGCCAGAGCAATTACCAATGCCGCTGTGAGCATATCTTTCACCCCAATTATAAACTCGCTGGTAATTTTATTTGGCGTGCTGCTGTTGCTAATTCCCGCAAAAACGCCCATAAACAAAAATAGCGCCGAAATCTCTGACAGATACCATTGATAGCCCATTACGCCAATTACCAAAAACACGATGGTAAAGCCAAGCAGGTTGAGAATAAACATTTGCGCCGATTTTCTGATGCCAAAATAGCTCAACACGATGAAGAGAGCTGTAACAATAGGAATGCACACAAAATTGTAGGCATGCACGCCAATTAAAAAACTTGTTGTAGGATATAGAACCGATGCCACAATGAGTAGCAAAGATGTAACAAGATATGCAATCCAGGTATTGCGTGTTGCCTTTTCTGCAAGCAGCTCTGGCTCGATACTAGCCTCTAGTTTGCGCCAATAACCATCGGCACGATACATGGGCGATATTTTAGGGTTTTTCTTCACCCGTTTGGCATAAATCAGTGTTATCACTATCAGCACGGCTGTAAAAACAATCCAGCAAAATATCCTGTAACCTATTCCCGAGAAGAGCGGTAGGCCCGATAGCCCTTGTGCTATACCAATCGTAAACGGATTAAGCGTTGCCCCTGTGAAACCCACATGAGCAGCCACATACACCATCATAAGCCCTGTAAGCGAGTCATACCCCATCGATATTGCCAAGGGAATGATAATGATGACAAAAGCCAGCGTCTCTTCACTCATCCCGAAAATGGAACCAAACAGACTGAAAAGGATAATGATGAGCACAATTATTAGATTGTTCACCCCAATGCGCCGCATTAGTTTGTTCTTCTCGAACCTACTGGTAAAGCCAAGAAACGAGTAAATACCAGCATCAACGGCTCGGCTACTGTTGAGTATTTGAAACGCCCCGCCAATAATGAGCACAAATGCAATAATGCCGGCTTGACGCTCAAAACCACCAAGAAATGCAGAAAACACCTGCCATGTTTGTGGCGATTTTTCGACACTGTGAAACGAATTATCTACCACCACACTGCGCGACACCCCATTTACCACAACAGTTTCGTAATCGTATTCACCTGCAGGAATGAGCCATGTGAGTATGGCACAAAACACAATGAGCGAAAAAATAATAACAAGAGTATGTGGAATTTTTTTTAGCATATTTATTTTTAATTTACACCCTTCATTTATCTCATTTAAAACTTGCTCTTTGGTAGATCTGCTGCACAATTTCACCCATTTTGCTTGCATTAAAACCACGCCCTGAGAAGCAATTTGGTTGGCAAAAATAGTAAAAAACTTCCGATTCTTTAGCTATTCGCCAATGTTTTGCAAATCTTGTCCATCGAAGTCACTCTGCCATTTTCATCATCATTATTTCAAAGAACCTCGGCTACTTTGGTAGATTGCCTAATATATTTTCAAGTGCATCTACCGTGGTAGATTGCCTAACATTTTTTTTAAGTGAATCTACCACCGTAGATTACACGCCAACAGCTGAAAATCAAAATTACGTGGTAGTTGACCCACGAAAACACTTTTTCTGCTATTATCACCTATCTCCTACCCCCTTTAGCACCTCAAAACCTCATCACCTGCCCATTGTTGCCAGTTTCTAACACTCCAATTTCAAAACACTGCGCCACCCATTCGCATCTGCTTCTCAATTTTCGCATCTCCTGCATTCATTTCGCCAATTATTGCCAAAACTCCCCAATTTTCGACAAAAAAAAGCATCAAAAATAATTTCTGAACCTTTCTACCGTGGTAGATTCAACTTTCAACCCCCTATCGTCCAATCTACCGTGGTAGAAGCAGTTTGAGCAAAATAAATTTGATACTTCTCGACCCTAAAATCCATGCAAAGATACGCATAAAAAAAACGACATTTAAAACAAATCTGCAATTTTTGATTAACTTTTTTTTCAACAGCTTTTTAGCCACATATCGGTGCGCCGCCGGCATCCCCAATAGGTTGAAATTCAAGCATAAAATAAAACTAATTCGCAAATTCGTCCACCTTCATTTTTTTATTTAGTAAACAAATTATTTTACCGAACCAACATTTGCATTTTATCTTCAAAAATAAATAATAAACAATTTCTGATGCAACACACACATCACGTTGGATTTACAACAACCAACACAGAGACATATATATATATATTATATTATTTACTTTAACCTCCTTTCTTTTCTTTTCTTTTATTTTACTTTCCTTTCCTTT
>DUVZ01000305.1 GCA_012840785.1 Bacteroidales bacterium | reverse complement strand
AGCATTCATAAACGAAAACATACCAGAAATAAGTAATGTAGACTTATGGTGAGTAACTGTGAATGGTCCTGCAAAAACTGCACTTGCTTCACCATTCATACCTTGTGAATTACTGAAAAACAATGAATCAGAAGCAGAGTAGTTTTGTTTTAAAACACAAGCTTGCCCCACAAAGCATCGTTTAAGAATAGCTCCACTCTCTACCCGTGAATCGGATGAGATAATAAAGTCTTCCACAATAACATTACGCCCAACCTTTACAGGTGCGTACTTATTGCTATTAATAGTACCGTTTTTAAGCATCATAGCACCCATTATTTTGCTATGTGTCCCAAAATTCACATCCTCTATATAGCCAACATTCACAATTGTGGAGCTTTCCCCCACAATGCCTTTATCAGATGCATACTTATTACAATAGCGCTCTATCATCGCATACATATTCTCTATTAGAAGTGGCCGATGGCGATAAAGCGAGTAGATATAAGCAAAGTGAGCCGAAAGCTTGTTATGAATGTATACATCGCGTCCTCCGGTTTCATTCAAGACTGACACTTTTACTCCGTTACCAAAGGTTGACAGATCTTTCACCAACATTACATCTACATTTTGAATGAAACAGTTCCTCCCAATTGTATAGTTGGCAATATAGTTTTGAATGTTTTCAATAACTACATCATCTCCTATATCACAATTATGAATTGTGGCATGGCGTATACAAGAATGTTTAATTAACCCGCCAGATAACTTAAATTCATTATCTAAAACCCCCAATCGTATCTTACCTGAGAATTTGGTGTTTGATACATAGTGGGGTGTAAACTTATTGGCAACTTCAATATTTGCCCAATTATCTGCACTACACCCATTGTCTTTTAATGCTTTTATCTCTTGTGTAGTAAGTTGTCTATAATCACTCATATTTGTGAGCTTTTAGTTGAATTATAATATACTATTTACTTTCTTTTATTAAGCCTAATCGATAAGCATCTAATAGTTTTTTAAGTTCATCAACTTGACTTTGCAACACCTTACCATTATCTGTGTCTTTCACAAGCATTCTGTGCGAGGTAAATTCTCTAATAACAGTTATTGATTGTATATCACTCTCTCTTTCAATTACAACTTTTGCGGAGTCGAAAGGCTCGTGTTGCACCAACTGAATTCCTTGAGAGTTAAAAATAAGGGTATATCCCGCAATACCAGTTGATGACTGATATGCTCTTGAAAAACCACCATCAATTACTAACAATTTCCCATCTGCACGCATAGGACTCTCTCCTTTAACAGCCTTCACAGGCACATGCCCATTAATGATATGTGTGTCTGGACCTTCCAATCCAAACTCTTTTAAAATCATTTCACATGTCTCTCGCTGGTTTTGATACTTAAAATAAGATCCTTTTTCCTCAACATGAGTCTCTTTATCAGCAATAAAATATCGTTCAAAAGTAGTCATTGCATGTTTATCAAAAAGCGGTGAATCTTTGCCACACCACAAGTACCATATATAATCTAACGCATAGTCACGTGTTTTTAGATCTTCTTTTTCGAAGTGGGCAGCTCTAACCATCCTATCCACTTTATCCATTAACAACTTGCCTGAATACCCTTTACCTTGAATCTTTACTTTTTTAAACCCACCATTCTCATCCAATGGAATAGATGCATGATACAGTAAGTTCCCATTAATAGATAAGTACATACTACCTTTGGAGTATAAACAGTTGAGATGTTTCATCAACTTCTCACTTTGCAAAAGAGAGTGCATAAGCATTTTCACCAAATCACTCTCCCCTTCTGTTAGTTTATAAGGGTCTTTAGGATCGATTGTTGGGAAATTCATATCTAGCATTGGGTGCTCACTACCATTGGGAAGTGTAATGGTGCCTGTATCAAAATTAATACGATGCAACAGGTTTCTATCTTCCATTTCAAACTCAGGACGACGAGTTATAATGTCATGCTCGAGCTTGAACTGAATAACAGATATAGCTTTTTGCATTTGACTCAATAGTTGAACCGATTTATCATCATAGGTTCTATCATTACCTTTTAGCTTGGGTTGAAACACAGCACAGGGATCATCACCATAAACATCCATAGCAAAGCGAGCGAGGGGAAGCAGATTGATACCATATCCATCCTCCAGTGTTGTTAAGTTGCCATATCGCATAGCAATACGCACCAAGTTGGCCATACATGCCTTGTTGCCTACAGCTGCACCCATCCACAAAACATCGTGGTTACCCCATTGAAAATCGAAATTATGATAGTCGCAAAGCGTATCCATTATAAGATGCGCACCATCTCCCCTGTCAAACACATCACCAACAATGTGTAGATGATCGATGACCAAACGTTGGATAGACTCGCATATTGCAGCAATAAACTCATCGGCATTTCCTGTACTTATAATTGATTTAATAATAACGCTGATATAAGCCGACTTATGAGTATTAACAGTAGACTCATGCAAAAGCTCTTGAATAATATACTCGTATTTTGGAGGGAGTGATTTTCTTACTTTCGAGCGTGTATACTTAGAAGCAACTGTATCAAGCACTTTTATCAGCTTGTTAAGTGTTACAACATACCACTCAGACATATCAGATTCAGCATCTTTTATCAAACGCAACTTTTCATAAGGATAGTAAATAAGGGTACACAATTCTCTTTTCTGACTATCGCGTAATGATTGTCCAAATATCTCATCTACTTTGGTGCGTATAGTTCCTGAGGCATTTTTCAGAATGTGTTGAAACGCCTCAGCTTCTCCGTGGATATCAGCCAAAAAATGCTCTGTTCCTTTTGGTAAATGGAGTATTGCGCTAAGATTAATTATCTCGGTACTTGCTGCTGCAATATTAGGAAATGTTTTTGATAACAGCTTAAGGTATTTAAGCTCTTTTCTTAATTCTTTGTGGTCGTGTGTAGTGTTAATCATAATCTATTGGTGTTTTTATAATAAATGATTTATATAAATAACTTGAAATAAGGCAAATAGTTCATTTAAATAGAAGTAAAAAACCAAAAAACGGAACTGCTTTGGATAGTAGTTCCGTTTCTTATAATGTTGTAAAGCTTTGGTGTAATCCTACACATTATCAGCAAGTAAACTACTCAGCTTTTTTAAATGTTGAATGATAGAAGTCAACAAAAAGACTATCTACTATTTAACATGAATATAATTATATGGTTTATTTCTTTACACTTAATGCTTCGAAAATTAATTTCTCGAGCTCCTCTGCCAACTCTGGATTATCCTTTATACTAGTTTTGGCTGCTTCGCGTCCTTGTCCCAATCTAGTTTCTTCGTAACTATACCATGAGCCACTCTTTTTGATAATCCCTAAATCAGATCCTAAATCTACTATTTCTCCTAAACGAGAAATACCTTCACCATATAGTATATCAAATTCAGCTTTGCGGAAAGGAGGTGCAACTTTATTTTTTACCACTCTCACACGTGTATGGTTGCCCTTCATATCTTCACCATCTTTGACAGACCCAATGCGTCTGATATCTAAACGCACAGAAGAGTAAAACTTTAATGCATTTCCACCAGTTGTTGTTTCGGGGTTGCCAAACATAACACCAATTTTTTCACGTAACTGATTAATAAACATGCAAGTAGTATTGGTTTTACTGATTGTTCCAGTGAGTTTACGCAAAGCCTGCGACATCAATCGTGCTTGCAAACCCATTTTAGAATCTCCCATCTCACCCTCCAACTCAGCTTTGGGCGTCAAAGCTGCCACAGAGTCAATCACCACAAGATCTAATGCCGATGAGCGAATAAGTTGCTCTGTAATCTCTAAAGCCTCTTCACCACTACTGGGTTGCGAAATAAGAAGCTCATCAATATTTACACCCAATTTTTCTGCGTAAAATCTATCGAAGGCATGCTCAGCATCGATAAATGCTGCTACACCACCTGCTTTTTGTGCTTCTGCAATGGCATGTATTGCCAACGTTGTTTTTCCTGAAGACTCAGGACCGTATATCTCAATAACACGACCGCGAGGATACCCCCCCACACCCAATGCAACATTAAGTGCAATAGAACCTGAAGATATTACTTCTGTTTGAACAACTTCCTCATCACCCATTTTCATTATTGAGCCTTTACCATAGGTTTTCTCAATTTTGTCCATAGTAGCACGTAATGCTTTTTGCTTCTCCTTGTTTATTTTATCGTCCTTTTCTCCTGCCATAGTATATAGTTTATTTGATTATTTTTATTCTTACCTCATCTTTTGCTAAACAGTAAAAGATAAAAACTTTAATTTAAGTCTAATGCTAAAATCTGAGCTGCATGCTCCTTAGTTTTTACTTTCCTTCCTGATATTACTTCGGTTATTATACCTTGCTCATCTATCAAAAATGTAGTACGCACAGTGCCCATATATTTTTTACCAAAATTAGTTTTCTCTTGCCACACACCAAATTTTTCTACCAACTTCTTGTCTGTATCGGCAATTAAACGAAAAGGCAAACTATATTTCTCTTTAAATTTTTGATGTGATGCTTCACTATCTATGCTTACACCCAAAACTTGATATCCTGCTTCTAACAACTCAGTGTTGTTATCTTTCAAGTTGCAAGCTTGAGCAGTACATCCAGGGGTATTATCTTTTGGATAGAAATACAACACTAACTTCTTGCCAGCATAGTCGCTTGCTTTTACCTCTTTACCATCTTGGTCTATACCTAACAGTTCGGGTATTTTATCACCTTTTTCTAAAGCCATAATTTAATATTGTTTTGTTTCACACTTTGAAAATCAAAGATAGCAAAAAAAAGATTAATAGGAAGTTATATTTATAATAAGAGCCAAAAGTATT
>DUVZ01000304.1 GCA_012840785.1 Bacteroidales bacterium | reverse complement strand
TCTCTGGATTAACGAAATCCGAAGCAAGCAAGTAATTTTCTAGATACTTTTTAAATGTGCCAATATTGGTCAATCTACGTTGATTGTAATACTCCTCAACGCCCTCGTTGGATTTAACAATAGCTTTCTTTTTTTCTTTAATATAATCTTTCAGAAGTTTGAATTTACCAAATTTTTCAATTTCAGAAGGAGATAAAAAATGAATAGAATCAATATCTATATTAATAGATCGTTTAATGCGTCTTCCTCCTGATTGTTGCATACCCCTCCAGTTTGTAAATGCTTCTGATACAAGTTTGTATGGAGGTATAGTGGTTATTGTTTTATCAAAGTTTTGTACTTTCACAGTATTTAGTCCTATATCAATAACTGTTCCGTCAGCATCATGCTTTGGTACACTTATCCAATCACCTACTTCTACCATTTTATTTGTTGATAGACTTATTCCTGCTACAAAACCCATAATTGTATCTTTATATACAATTAAGAGAATAGCAGCCATAGCACCCAATCCTTTTAAAATATCTATAAGGTTTTTGTTGGCAAAAAACGATATGATTATTATTCCTCCGAAAGAGAATACCAATACTTTTAAAAGTTGAAGATAAATCTTGAGATTTGCTTTGTCATTTGGTTTTCGTTCTTTATATATTTCGTAAGCAGTGTTTAGCAACGCATTGACGAGTAATAGCGTAATGATTGTAAAGTATGTTCCAGTAATAGTATTAATAAATTTCCGTATTGTATCTGAAGCAATAAATATATCTATCCAAAAGAAAATTATACCGAATAGGTAATAAGATATTATTTCAAAGCACTTGTTTTCGAATAACTTATCATCCCAATCAGTTTTTGTGTTACGAACTAAGATAGGAATGTATTTTTGCATTAATAATTTTCCCATTTTACCGATTGTATAGGAAAGAAGAAAAATAAAAATTAATGCTAGTACAGACTGTATGAAAACTGCCCATAAGTTAGACATTCCTATACTTTCAAAAAAAATGATACTTTGCTCTCTAAGTGTTATTATATAATGATTCATTGTTAATAGATTTTATGTTGGTTCTTATTTGCATATATTTTTGTTAGTCATTTAGAGTGAGAATACTGTGAATAGGGTTTTCAGTCTTTTATTTTAAAATCAAATGCATTTTCAGCTATTTTTTCAATGCTGTTTTCATCATTGTTTGCCACATAGATACTCCCTTTATGACCCATAAAAATCACACTGTTGTTATTTAACCAAACAGGTAATGTCTCTATAAAACTGTCTGATTGCTCCAACACCATTTGATTACTACCATCTATATTGGCTATACAATAGGGACCATATCTCCACCTTTGCTCCAATATTTGAGCAACGAAAAGCACTTTTGTACTATCTGGCGAAAATGTAAAACCATAATAGTAACTATCCTCTGAGGCGTAAGAATCGGCTTCATTTTTTTCATCTTCTGTATAAAAAACCATTTTATCAGTTAAACAGACGTTTGCATTATCATAAATATAGTAGGCCTCTTCGTCTATTGTTTCAAAATACTCTTCGTTTTGCTCCGTTGTGAATGCACCAAAGCTGCTTGCTATAAGTTTATAATCAAGCTCAGTATGATTAATATTATTATCAGAAATAGAGTACACACTCATTTTATCATAGTGTTGCGAGGGAGAATGAAAACCATGTTGTATTATCACTTTCCCTTCGTTGTAATAGAGTGGACTCAACGCTTTATTAGAGAATGCCTCATCATTAGAAAGTTGCCAATTAATTACCCACTCTGGTTTAATCTCCGGCTTACCAATATTTGCAGATTTGAGCCAAAAGGTGTTGTTGCGTTCTACGCTATAATACAAGGTTTCGCCTTCATCATCGAAAACGAAGTTTAAAATAGGCTCAGACTCTTCTACAAATTTTGTTTTGGTGTTTCCTTCAAAATCATGAAAGTACAATTCGCCATCAATCAAATATGCTACGGAGGCTTGCAGATAAGCATTGGCTGTAGTTGTATCTACTGTTTGCTGTTTGGTATTCACGTCTTTTTGACTGCCATTGGTGCATGCTGCAAATATGACAAGTATTGCTATTAAACAACTTGATTTTATCATTGTCATTAGGCTTTAAAGTTGAATTATTATCTTTTCCACTCTTCATTTTCCCACTTTAGGATAACGTTTTTGTTTGCTTCATAAAAATCATCGTAGTTCTCATCGTGGTCTACCAATTCATATATATCTATACTAATGGTTATAGAGGCACCGTTCCGGGGTAGTTGGTAGTAGAGATGATATGTGCCATTCATAAATTGCTGTTCAGCATATTCTCTACTCTTGGGCGACAGTTGCGAAATATCAATAAAATCGGTTAGCTTGTAGTCTTGCTCACCGCCAAGTATATAGTTGTAGTCTTCAGTGAGTTTGCCATCATCGTAGAAGAATACCCTTATCTCGCTGCCTGTTTCTGTGGAGTTATTCACAGCCACTAGTTTGCGACCATCCCTTAAATTCCAATAGCACATTTCCCAATCATATTGTGAACCTGTAAGGTTGAGGTAACCGTTTTTTACATCACAAACTCCAATAGGAGTTGACGAAATATCGAATGCTTTATCTTCGCCAATATGATTGATTAACAGCGATCTATCTTCTTTGCTTATCTCTTCCACCGGAAATACATCATCGGGTAAGAGCAGAAATATATCTTTAATGTTTACGGATTTATCATT
>DUVZ01000303.1 GCA_012840785.1 Bacteroidales bacterium | reverse complement strand
TTTTTTAATTAAATGATATTTGTTTTTCACTTAGTTTGATTTGTGTGTGATTTCTTTGCTAAATAGAGAAAGAAACAGTTATTTATTTAGTGTAATTAAGTGTTTTATATTTAACTAGATGTATGATTGGATTGACACTAGGTTTGGTTATTAGACTTTCATCAAGTGAGTATGAACTTTAAATAAAGCATATTATCCGCTTCTAAAAAAACAGATACGCAATAAAATTACGTATCTGTCAACAATAACAATTACTGTTTCAAAAAAAACAGGTGATAAGCCCCACCTTAAGCAATCTGCCGTTTTGTCATATCATCAAATACGGTATTTTTTATTTGCATATAATATCTTTCTTCCTCCAAAAAATCTTTTGCTGGCTTATAACCATTCTCATAACTTCTTTTTGTCCAATAGTCTGCTTGTTCTGTGTTTGCTTTTACTCCTCCACCCCGATAGTACATAGTTCCAAGGTCGAATTGGGCATCTGCGTAATTTTGCTCAGTACTTTTTGTATACCAATTAAAAGCTTCTTCTAAATTTTGTATTATTCCTCCGTCACCCCTTTCGTACAGTAGTGCAACGTTGAATTGAGAATTAGCATCTTCTTGCTCCACACTTTTTTTCATCCATTTAAAAGCAAGTTCATCATCAGTTTTTGTTTTTTCGCCAATTAAATACTCAACTGCTAGGTTGTATTGTGTTTCTGCATCGCCCCCTTCTGCTCCTTTTTTTTATTTATTGATGTTGCTATTGCAAGACATACTACAAAGTAGAATAATGAAAAGTGTGCATAAGATTGTTTTTGTTTTCATTTTGTATCTGTGATTTGGTTTAATAATAATATTAGTTTAATCTTCGTAGATATATAGATGCAATATTAACTATATGATTTCAAAGATATTAAAAAAAGCATTTGCTAGTAAATTTATTGCAATGCTTTCTAAAGAAAAACAACTATTTATCTGTGAATATATGTTGTTTTTGAAAAAATGTTTGTATTTTCGTGCAGTTAACAAATTCTTACCCATAAAATGAAATATAAGCCTTACTTTTAAAAGGCTATTCATTGTAAACTTAACACATAATCATGATGACTAAAAAACAGCTTGGTTTGAGAGGTATACCTCTATTAGTGCTTACTTACACCACATTTTTATTGTTGTTTACCACCTGCATGTCAGTGGATGATGATACTGTTACTCAAATAGGGAAAGATGTACAGAGCTTCGAGTTTGTTACTATCAAAGATATTCGAGATATGTACACCGAAAGTAGAAGAGGGGAGATGATAATTGATGAACCACTAATGCTTAAAGCTGTTGTGATTTCTGATAGAGAAGGTGCAAATAGATCATCAAAAAGAGATGGATATATTCAAGACAGTGAAGGCTATGGATTAGCTTTTCGAGTTACACAAAGTGAGACTCCATTTAATATGGGCGACGAATTGATAATTAACCTACAAGATGCAAAGATTCACTATTTTGATTACGCTGGTATTTTGCAGATTGTATTCTCTAAAATGGATGCACAGATTAATGCACAGAATGTGACAGTGTCACCAAAAGAGGTCACTATTAAAACGTTGCACAATGGTATGTACGATGGCACGCTTGTTAGAATTAAAGATGTACAGTTTGAAGACTACAAAGGGCTTAATTATTATGCTGGTGAGGGAAATGCAACGAGTCGTCTGTTAGCTTGTGTTGATGGAGGTACTATTGAGGTTAAAACGACGAAAAATGCTAATTTCAAAAATAGGGCATTGCCTGCAGGAAAGGGAAGTATAGTTGGAATTGCATCGTTTTGCAAGGAGAACTGGGAGTTGCAAATGCGTAACCATGACGATGCTAAAGGGATGAGCAATGATGAATCGACACGATTTAATGCCGAAGATACCAACTATATAACCATCAATCAAAAGAAGGTAACTTTTGAAGCAAAGGGAGGTGAGGCAACTATTGGTATTACTTCAAATGTTAACTGGGAGGTGCTTTGCAATGCATCGTGGTTGTCGATTAATCCTACAAATGGAGAGAATGATGGGGAGGTTGTAATAGTTGTAAGTGAAAATAAGGATGATGAACGGACTTCTACTATTACCATTACAGATGGAGAGATAGCGAAGACTATAGCGATTGTTCAAAAGGGTGAAGAGCTTGAGGTTGAGACTGATGTTTGTAATGAGCTTTTCTTTTCGGAGTATGTTGAGGGGAGTAGCTATAATAAATACTTAGAGATATATAATGGGACAGGAAAATCAGTTGATTTGTCGGATTATATAATAGAAGTGTATATAAATGGACAACCAACACCTAAATACACTGAAATGCTTGATGGTGTTTTGAAAAATAATGAGGTACTAGTTATAGCTCATTCTAAGGCAACTATTTACAATGGAGCAGTTTATACTTCTACTGTAGCTAACTTTAATGGGAATGATGCAATAGCTTTGATTAAAATAGTAAACAGCAATTTTAAATATATTGACATTATAGGTTGTATTGGAGAGAATCCTGGAAAAGAGTGGATGGACACTGTTGATAAAAATCTAAGCACTTTAGATAAAACATTGGTAAGAAAAGCATCAGTACGTGGTGGAGTTACAAAAAATCCTGAAGAGGGTTTTCCAACATTAGGCACAGAGTGGATTTCTTATCCAATAGATACCTCAAAGTATTTGGGTAGACACACAATGGATTAAGATGCAGACTTATACTAGTAAAAAAAAGAGAGCAATTAGGCATCACGACCTATTGCTCTCTCTCGTCTTCTATTTACTATTATTACTATTACTAATTTCTTACATTCACCTCTTTTACCAAATATAGATATACTGGGAAGTGATCGCTGTATCCACCTTGATACTCACCTCCAACAATAGTTCTGAAGGGATAGTTTTTATAAGGACCATCTCTTTGCAACAAAAACTCTTTGTTGAAAACATAGGCACTGTTTTTTGTTTTTGGGTCGGTGTATATTTTAAATGTTTCGAGGTCTTTACCTACCAAGTTGCCATTTACTACAAGTATGTCAAATAGGTTCCACACATCTCGGTAAGCCAATGTGCCCACTCCCTCTTTATACAGTTTAAGCATGGGTGTAAATAGGTCGTTGTATTTAAGATTTCTGGTCGATCCTTTAATCTTTAATCCATCCCTCACACTCTTACTCACAGGGTCGTCGTTGAAGTCGCCCATTAGCACAACTTTTGCATCTTTGTTTACAGCCAATAGTGAGTCGCTCACATGTCTCATTACTTTAGCAGCAGCCATTCTATTTGGCATTGATGCCGCTTCGCCACCCGAGCGAGAAGACCAGTGTGCTACAAGAAAATGAAAAAGCTCTCCATCTATATAACCCGATGCCCTTAAAACATCACGTGTAGGATATCCGCTTGGTAAAATTACAGGGTGGGGGTGGCTCTCTGTAAGATGAAATACATTTTTTGCATAAATTAGAGCAACATCAACTCCACGTCTATCTGGCGAGTCAAAGTGGGCTATACCATAGCCTTTGTCTTTAAGGCGAGGCATATTTATCAAATCTTCTACCACGCCACGGTTCTCAACTTCTGCCAAACCTAATATTTCTGGACCACCTTTCGATCCAACCTGTGAGATAACATAAGCAAGATTTTCTAGTTTTTGGTTGTATCTTTCTGTATTCCATTTATTCAAACCATCTGGAGTAAACTCTTCGTCAATAACATCTGGTTGGTTAATTGTGTCGAATAAATTCTCAACATTGTAGAAACCTACTGACAATCGTATATACTGTTTATTGTTTTGAGCATAAGCCGACAAAGCAAATATAAATGCTAATGTAAGCGTAATGTAGTTCAGTTTTTTCATAATAGTTTCAATTTATTATTTTAGTACTTTTGTTTTGCTTGTATTTTCATGTTAACAAATATAGAATTTATTTTTGTGATTTTGCCCTTGTTTCAAGAAGTAATTTGTACATTCGTATAATATAAAAGAAACTACTCAAATTAAACCGTTTCTTCAATACTATTGTTATTAGATGCAAAAATGGAACGACGGTTTAATTTGACCTTATTATTAACCCATATATTAAAACTATTATGAGTAAACTATCACGCATTGTTGGAATTATCTCGATATGGTTGCTCGGGATTTTGCCTGTTTTATCTCAAAACTTATACCTGAAGGGTACAGTGGCTGATGAATCGTCTGGCAATCCAATCCCTTTTGTAACTGTTTCTGTTTCTAGCACTCCTAGTCCTGTAGAGAGTAGTATGGACGGTACTTTCGCTTTCAACAATCTATCTGAGGGAAGACAAATTATACAATTTTTTGCTTCTGGATATGAGAATTTAATTATAGAGAGAGAGGTTCTTTCACCTGGAGTAGATTTAGGAACAGTGAGGCTGAAACCTGCCCAAAGTGGAGGAATTGCAGATTTAATGGTTATGGATTTAGAAATGGAGAGTGATGTTCAGGAAACTTCACCCTTGCTATCTTCATCACGAGATGTATTTAATAATGTTGCCTCTTATTCATTAAGTCCAGCAAGATTTAGCCAAAGAGGTTATGAGGGTAAATACTCAGATGTATATTTAAATGGCCTTAAAATGAACGATATGAACTCAGGAAATGTCATATGGTCGCTTTGGGGTGGAGTAAATGATGCTACACGTAACCAGGAAACTTACTTTGGACTAGAAACAGGAGCCTTTGGTTTTGGTAACCTTGGAGGGGTAAGCAATGTAATAACCAGGGCATCTAAATTTAGACCTGGCACACGATTAACTTACTCAATGAGCAATCGCACCTATACCAATAGGGCAATGGTGACTCATGCAACCGGTGTGATGGATAATGGTTGGTCGTTGGCTATGTCTGTATCGCGCAGATGGGGCGATGGCGGTTATGTTGATGGTGTATTCTACGATGCATGGGGATATTTTCTTGCATTAGAGAAACAGTTTAATGATAATCATTCGCTTTCTTTCACAGCAGTGGGAACTCCTACAGAGCGTGGTGTGCCAAACGGATCAACACAAGAGGTGTATGATTTGGTAGGATCAAACTATTACAACTCTAATATTGGATATCAAAATGGTGAAAAATGGCGTAATGCAAGGGTAAGAGACAATCACGAACCTATTATGCTACTCAATCACTATTGGGATTTTAATGTAGATACAAGATTAACTACATCATTGGGTTACAGATTTGGATATAATGGATATTCAGCTTTAAATTGGTATGATGCTCCAGACCCACGCCCCGATTACTACCGCAACCTACCAAGCTATTTTGATAATGATGGCAAGAGAGATCAAGCCAACGAAGTGCGTAGAATGTGGAGGTCTGATCCTAACACACGTCATGTAAACTGGGACAGATTATATAGAACAAATTACGAAAACGAAGAAGTTACAAGAGATGAGTATGGTAATATCATTGCTCAAGGAAGACGCTCTAAGTATGTAATTGAGGACCGTCGCAACGATCAAAAACAAATTAGTGGATCGATGGTTTTAAACACAAAATTATCCGACATTGTAAAATTAGATGCCGGAGTTAACTATCGTAAAAACACAACATCAAATTTTAATAAGATAAAAGACTTGTTGGGTGGCGATTATTGGTTGGACATTGACCAATTTGCAGAGAGGGATTTTGGATATGATCACGATATTATTCAAACAGACTTGCGTAATCCAGACAGAATTGTAAGAAAAGGTGATACATATAGTCATAATTACGATGCTCATATTGAAGATTTCAAATTGTGGGGTTTAGCTACTTTCAATTTCTTGAAGGTTGATGCTCATGCTGGTTTCGAGGTTGGAGGATCATCATTCTATAGATCTGGTAACTACCAGAAAGGACTTTTCCCAAACAACTCTTATGGAGATTCTGAAACCAAGAACTTCACAGAGCTTGCAGCAAAAATTGGTGCAACATACAAAATATCGGGTCGTCATTATATTACTGCTAATGCCAGCTTAATGAAAAAAGCACCTCATTTCAACAACTCATTTATTTCTCCACGTACAAGAAATACACTTGTAAGTGATTTAACTACAGAGAATATTGCTAGTGCCGATATTAACTACTTAATAAGAACACCGTTTGCTAAAGGACGAGTTACAGCTTATTATACTCGCCTGGCAGATCAAACTAAAGTAATGAGTTTCTACGACGACTATCACAGATCGTTTGGTAACTACGTGATGACTAATATTGACAAAGAGCACATGGGTGTAGAGTTTGGATTAGAATTGAAACTAACTCCAACAATCACTTCAGAAGCCATGTTTGGATATGGTACATATAAATATGTATCAAACCCCGATTATGTTCAAACAGTTGACAATACAGAGGAGATAATAGATGAGGCTAAAGTATATTGGGAAAACTTTAATGTAGAAGGAACGCCAATGACTGTTGGAAGTTTAGGTTTTACCTACAACTCGCCCAACTATTGGTTCATAGGGCTAAAAGGAAGCTATTTTGGTGATTCATACATTAGCATGAACCCTGTATTGCGTACAGATAGAGGACGCACCGACTTAGCTCCAGAGTATATAGATCAAGAGAGATTCGGTTCTGGTTTCACACTCGATGCTTTTGCAGGAATATCGTATCGCATACAATACAAATACTTTTTAGGTGTTAATATTAGTGCAAACAACCTTCTTGATAGAACAGACATGAAGAGTGGTGGATACGAGCAACTACGCGTTAGGGTAGAGGATGGTAAAATGACTCGTCCATTCGACAAAAGATATTTCTATATGTTTGGACGTAACTTTTTCTTCAATGTAAACTTTAGATTTTAAAAAACTATATAATTATGAATAAGATAACACGTTGTTTAATTGGTCTGTTTTCCCTGCTAATCATTTTGCAGGCATGCGACTACAATGACTATGATAATCCACCTGAGGTTGAGAAAATTTATCCAATATATAGAACAAACTCAATTGAAGAATTGAAAGCGTTGTATACCGAAGGCGGCACTGAAATTGGAATTGAAAAAGACTTTGTTGTTCAAGGAAAAGTGATATCTAGCGACAAAGAGGGTAATATCTATAAATCGTTGGTTATACAAGACGAAACAGGCGGAATAGAAGTGAAGATAAACTCTAATGGGCTATACAACTACTTTAAGCAAGGCACAACAGTGTTTGTACGTGCCAATAACTTAAAACTTGGAGCTTATGGTGGAACATTAAGTATAGGTTCGGTTCCTGTAGATAAGAATTACGAAAACGATTTTATACCTGCTCCTGTAATGGAGAACTATGTTATAAAGGCGGGAGAAGGTGAGCAAGTGAAACCCACTGTACTAACTATTCCTACTTTGAGTAGCAAGTACAACAATATGCTTATACAGCTAAATGATGTTCAGTTTTTAGAATCTGAAGTGGCAAACAATATGACCTTTGCAGATGGTGTAAACAAACTAACTGAAAATCGCACATTGGTTGACCCCGATGGCAACAGATTAGTGGTGAGAACAAGTGGATATGCACGTTTTGCTGACACAAAACTACCATTGGGCTCGGGCAGTATAAAAGGAATACTAACCTATTTCCACGATACTGCACAGCTAACAATAATAAGCATTAACGATGTGCAACTTGATAAACCTAGATTTATCATTATAGATTTATCATAACAAACTTTTAATTACTAAACTGATATAACTATGAATATAAAAAAACAACAAATATGGAAAAGCATCTATCTGCTAGTATTTGCTTTTGCAACATCTTTGTTTCTGTTTACAGGCTGTGCTAGCGACGATGATGTTTATGTTGAACCTCAAGTTGCAATTACTGAAAATGGTGTGTTGCCAGATAGAAACGAAGTTTCATTTTCGCAAGAATCAAGTACGAAAACTATCGAAGTTACTAGCAATCGAGAGTGGAAGATTACTAAAGGAAACGATACCGACTGGATAGATATAGATGTAATAAGCGGAGAACAAGGAACAACACCAGTAGCTATTACTGTAAAAAGCAATCAAGGAAATCCACGCAAAGGGTTTTTCACTATCGAGGCTTCAACTGTGAAGATAGCTGTACGAGTAAATCAAGCTAGTGTTGATGGCGTAGAGTTTGAATACTTTACTATTCAAGAGATTCGAGATATGTACACAGAAAGTGGTCAAGCGACATTTGTAATTAATAAACCATTGCTTCTTGAAGCAGTTGTTATATCTGATAGAGATGGAGGAAATAGTACATCGCTTAAGAATGGTTTCTTGCAAGATAAAGCTGGCACTGGATTAACATTCCGTGTTACTGAATCAATTCACGAGTTTGATATGGGAGACGAGATAAACCTAGACCTAGAAGGTGCAGTTCTTTCTGAGTATGCCGGAGCTATACAGCTTGGTTTCTCCACATCAAAAGCAGTAGTACAAGCTACTGATGTAGTAGTTGCCCCAAAAGAGGTAACAATTGAAGATATCACTAGCAGTTATCTCGATGGCGTGTTGGTGAAACTTAAAGATGTTCAGTTTCAAGACTATATCGGTCTTGCTTACTATGAAGGCACGGGCTCTGCACACAATCGCACTTTAGAAAATGAAGATGGTGCTAAAATTGTTGCAAGAACTGCAAGGTATGCCAAATTTAAAGACGAACCTCTTCCAAAAGGATCTGGTAATATTGTTGGTATTCTTTCTGTATTCAACAATAACTGGCAATTAAATATTCGTAACCTAAACGATGTGAAGGAGATGAGCGATGACGAATCGACACGTTATGTACAAGAGGCTCCAGGGGACGAAATTTTGAATGAACCATTTGCTTCAAAAATTGGTTCTTTTACAGAACACAAAGTAGAGGGCGAAGCCGATTGGTTTGGCCACACGTATGATGGTGAAGAGTATGTAAGGATTACAGGATATCAAAAAGGAGCTAATGAAAATTGGTTGGTTTCTCCTGCAATGGACTTGTCAGA
>DUVZ01000302.1 GCA_012840785.1 Bacteroidales bacterium | reverse complement strand
GACGGACAATCTGGTTCAACACCCACTATTGTAGACGGATACTGGTATATCGATGGTCAATCGACAGGAGTGAAAGCACAACCTGAGGATGGAACAAATGCACCAACAATAATCAGCATTGTTATTAAAGACGGTGTAGCAATTTTCACTTTTAGCGACGACACACAAATAGAGGTTCCTATTAAAGAGGAAACTACAACTTTCGACTTTTCAAAAGGCTTTTTCATTATCAATGAAGGACAGTTTGGTAAAAGCGGAGGTGTAGTCAACTTCTACAATTCGGTTACCAATAAAGTTGATACAAATCTTTTTACGAAAATAAATCCAGGCAAAGATTTAGGGAACACCACACAATTTGCTGCAATCTATAATGAGCAGATGTATCTTGTTTCGAAACAAGGTGACTTGGTTACTGCCAATCCTAACACACTGCTAGAGACAGGACGCATTGTCGACTTTAATAAAGTTGCTGCTGATGGAAGAGCTTTTTGTGGTGTAAACGAAGATTTGGGATTAGTGTCTACTAGCAATGGAATCTTCAAACTAAACCTTAAAGCACTCTCGGTGGGAGAAAAGATTGAAGGCATTACAGGCCAAGTTGGCGAGATGTTGCAATATCGTGGACATGTTTATGCTGTAGGTAACAACAAAATTCATGTAATAAATACCACTACTTGGGAGGTAGAAAAAACCTTTGATAATGGTAAAAGCGGACTAACAGTGAGCAAAGATGGTATGATTTGGAGCACACACGATAACTTGTTGCTTAAAATAAACCCATATACACTTGAAATGGAAACCATAGCTATGCCCAATGGTATTAAAGCAAGCTATAACGCTTG
Source organism: Bacteroidales bacterium (assembly GCA_012840785.1). Lineage (GTDB taxonomy): Bacteria > Bacteroidota > Bacteroidia > Bacteroidales > Dysgonomonadaceae > UBA2632. Next base: position 7,894 of record DUVZ01000302.1, on the reverse strand, counting down.
GGCATGGACAGCAGGCTCGCTCACAGCGTCAAAACAAGAAAATGCACTTTTCTTTGTTAGTGGCATGAATGTATATAAATATGTAATTGGCGATATCACATCTCTAGAAACTCCACTATTTACAGTGCCAGCAGGACGCATGATTTATGGAACAGGGATGAATGTTGACCCAACGAGTAATCAGGTAATAGTTACCACAATTGTTGGTTACGGAGCAGATTCAGCTAAAAACAATTTATATTTTTATGATGGAACTACAGGCTCGCTCAAAAAGAATCTATTTTATGAGGGCATCTGGTTTCCAGCTATGATATTATTTCCAGAGAACTGATTTACTCTAGTTCGTACAAACGTAAACCACTAAATCTAATTTAGGGATATACGTTAAATCCATTGGGGAGTTGGGCCTCAATGGATTTTTTTGTTTACACTAGCATTTCAATATATCTAATTGAAACTAAAAAAGGCACACAAGATTAATATTCTTGTATGCCTTTTATTATATTGTCTCAACAAGTAGGTTGCTACTCTTACAGTTTTGCTAGCCTTGCCTCTAGACTTCGTAAGTTGTAGAAGAAGTCTCCCCTCCTCTACCAGTCCAATTGGTGTGGAAATATTCGCCACGAGGCTTGTCTACTCTCTCATAAGTGTGTGCTCCAAAATAATCACGCTGAGCTTGCAGTAAGTTTGCTGGCAAACGATCATTTCTAATACCATCAAAGTATGCCAAAGCAGATGTGATTGCAGGCAATGGTATACCATTTTCTATGGCTGCAGCACTTACCCGACGCCAGCTATCCTGTGCAGCTTCCAACTTCTCTTTAAAGTAGGGAGTTAACAAGAGGTTCTCTAAACCAGGATTATGCTCAAACGCCTCTTTAATATCCTTCAAAAAAGCAGAGCGAATAATACATCCACCACGCCACATGTGAGCAATGCCTCCATAATTTAAGTTCCAATTATGTTCTTTTGCAGCCTCCATCATCAGGTCGTATCCTTGCGCATAAGAGATAAGTTTTGAAGCAAATACTGCTTGCTCCAAATCTTTCACAAATGCTTGTTTATCACCTTTAAATGAGGGTTTAGGTCCAGACAAATACTTCGATGCTTTTACACGTAAATCTTTTTGAGCCGAGAGTGTGCGAGAATAAACAGACTCGGCAATCAATGTAAGCGGAATGCCTAAATCTAGCGCAGTTATGGCTGTCCATTTACCCGTTCCTTTCTGACCAGCAGTATCCAATATCTTCTCAACAAGTGGACTACCATCCTCATCTTCAAAAGCCATTATATCGGCAGTGATTTCAATTAGGTAAGAGTCTAGCTCCCCTTTGTTCCACTCTTTAAACACTTCATGCTGCTCAAAAGCATCCATGCCCAACAGGTCTTTCATCAAGTGATATGCTTCATTAATTATTTGCATATCGCCATATTCGATACCATTGTGCACCATCTTCACAAAATGTCCAGCACCATCTTCTCCCACCCAGTCGCAACAAGGCACACCATTGTCTACCTTTGCAGCTATCGACTGAAATATATCTTTTATAAGGGGCCACGCCTCTTTGCTACCTCCAGGCATGAGCGATGGACCAAGCAAAGCTCCCTCTTCACCACCCGAAACACCTGTACCTACATATAGTAAACCTTTGCTCTCAACATATTCTGTTCTGCGTATAGTATCGGGGAAGTGACTATTGCCACCATCAATAATAATATCGCCTGGTTCGAGTAGTGGCACAAGTTTGTCGATAAAATCATCAACTGGTTTACCTGCTTTTACCAACATCATCACTTTTCGAGGTTTGCTAAGCGCCCCAACCAACTCTTCAAGCGAATGTGCTGGAATAAAATTCTTTCCTTTTCCTCTACCTTCTACAAAGGTATCTACTTTTTCAATTGTTCGGTTAAAAAGTGCTACTGTATACCCTTTGCCCTCCATATTAAGAACAAGATTTTCGCCCATTACAGCTAACCCTATCAAACCAATGTCTGCTAATTTTTTCATTATTCTATCTATATCTTTATTTTTCTATTGTGTTATGCGTTATCCGTTTCGACACTATCGAAGTGCCTGTTGTAAAAAAACAATTGAACAGATAAGATGTTCATTAACATTTCAGATTCGTTTCACAAATATTCTATTGCCAACAAATATACGACAATAAAAAAATACAAATGAGCAAAACCTCATCATAATCAATAATAAACCTCTCAAAATAGTAGCTTTTTCTACTCAATTTGTTATTTTTGTAATTAAATAAATCAAAACCCCAGAAATAGGCTTAAAACATCAGTTTGTAAAAATGAGCAAAAGAAGAAGTATAAACTTCATCACCATATTTTTTATCTTAACAACAATACTGCTAGCCATACTACTCTTCTCAAATAAATCATCGAAAGAAGAACTTGGTTATGATAGTACAGCCATACTTAATAGAGTTGTTCCTATACAAGAGTTGGCGTTGGTAAAGTATAACTACTCGGGAGTGATTGGTTACAAAGATTTTTTGAAGATTCTAAAAATGAATGTACCACTCACCGAAAAATCTTTCTTGCTTAAATACAATGGCTACATCAAAGCTGGTGTAGATTTTGAGAATATGAAAGTAGAAGTATCGGGAAAAGATGTTCATATTTCGTTGCCTAGGGCTAAAATATTGGATGTATCTATTGATGAAAAATCAATTAAAGTGTACAATGAGAGTATGAATGCTTTCAATCCGCTAACCATTTCTGATTACAACAAAGCCATCGTGAGAGAGAAAGAGACTATGTCTAACAGTGCCATATCTCAAGGTATATTGAGAGATGCTGCCAAACATGCCGAAATAGTGCTCACAACAATTATGAAGGATATGGGCTTCGAAAATATAAAAATAACGCAAGAGATAAAGATACCTCAACCACAATAAGACAAACACCCTCTAAAACAAACACTCGTCATGAAATTTACAACCAAGTTATTAATTTTTTGGGCTTCTGTTTTTTTAATTTTCCTAGTCGGTTTTATACTAGTTATGTCTGTTTTTTGGAACGTCTATTTTAATTATTGGCAACTCCTTGTAGCATTCATCATCAATGGTGTAATACCTCCCGCTATTATCACCTCTTTTTTCTACTATAGATTAGATTATATGGAGTCGGAAGACGACACGCCCCCCAAGTTCAGAGGGGTTAAAACTATGGATATACCTTTTCAAGCAAGAACCGACAATCCGTTTGACGAGATGATGCAAAAAATAGACCGACAGTATATTATATCATACTCCGACAGACAAAAGAAGATTCTTAAATTTAGAACAGACTCACGGATGCTTACATGGGGATTAGGTGGATATTTAAGAATGCTAGACGATAATACGGTTGAAGCTTATGTTTATCCAATACATAAAAACTCTCGTAGAGAAGAACTTACAGTAAATCAAACATTACGGGTGCTCTGCTCAATTTTTAGGCAATGCTAAACCCATTATTACACACTAAAAGGTAACATAAAGCTATAACAAGGGATATTGAACCTGTTTTGAGATATACTCGGAGCAGGTTTTTTCATAACATCCCAGTTATTGAGTGGTTATGCACCAATTACCCCTATTTTAAAGAAGCAAGCTCTCAAACCTTTTTTCTAACTGAAAAAATAATTACTTTTGTATAGATACAAACACGCAAACAAATTACCTTTGAGTCTTTACAATACAAAAGACTAGATAAAACATAGAAATGCAAAAAAACAAAAATAGTATATTCAGTTTTGCTATGCAAGCTGGATTTGGGTTGGGTGGATTCTGGGTTTTTAAATACCTATTTGTAATGGGTGCCATAAAATATCCTGCATTAGGGTTCGTAAATGGATTCTTAATATTTCTGACTCCCCTACTCCTTCTTTTTTATACAGTTAATTATAAAAACTCGAAGAGTGACAACACACTTAAATATTGGGAGGGAGTAAGATTTGGAGTAATACTTTTCTTTTTTGCTTCAATCATTGAGTCTGTTATTGTACTAATACACGTAATAAAAATCGACCCTGCATATATCTCGAAGGCTAATCAAGAACTGATAGATACAACACAGTTGTTGGTCCAATCATACAATTTTGATAGTTCTATTGTAGATGAAATGAAAAAACAGACCTCTTTATCACCCGCTATCTATGTTTTTAGATGGATAATGAACAATGTTTTTCTTGGATTTATTCTCTCATTAATAATTTCGCCAATTGCATCAAGAATAACAATTCTTATAAAGAAGGCAGACAAATAAGTTTTCAAAATTAATTATAACAACCATGGATATTTCTGTAGTAATCCCCTTGTACAACGAAGAAGAGTCGCTTCCCGAGCTAAATAGCTGGATCGAAAAAGTGATGGAAAAGAATGACTTTTCATACGAAATAATGTATGTGGATGACGGAAGCACCGACAACTCGTGGGAAGTTATCACACAATTAAAAACGCAATCGAACAATGTGAGGGCTATTAAATTTCAACGAAACTACGGTAAATCGCCTGCACTGCACTGTGCGTTTCAAAAAACAAAAGGCGATGTAGTTATTACTATGGATGCAGACCTGCAAGATAGCCCCGACGAAATTCCAGAACTATATAGAATGGTGCGTGAAGATGGCTACGACTTAGTTTCGGGATGGAAAAAGAAACGATACGACAGCAAGCTCACCAAAAACATCCCCTCTAAGCTATACAATGCAACAGCAAGAAGGGTAACAGGCATAAAGCTGCACGATATGAACTGTGGATTAAAAGCATACAAAAAAGAGGTTGTGAAGAGCATCGAAGTTTACAACGATATGCATCGCTATATCCCTGCACTAGCCAAAAATGCTGGCTTTACCAAGATTGGTGAAAAAATAGTAACGCATAGCCCTCGCAAATATGGCAAAACAAAATTCGGAGTAAGTAGGTTTTTCAACGGATACCTCGATTTGCTTACACTTTGGTTCTTATCCGTTTTTGGTAGAAAACCAATGCATTTCTTTGGGCTCTTGGGTAGCTTAATGTTTTTCATTGGTTTTATAGCCATTATATTTGTAGGAGCATCAAAAATATATGCCATGAAACATGGTCTTGGCTATAGATTGGTAACAGACTCACCCTACTTCTTCCTATCCATAACGGCAATGATATTAGGTACACAACTGTTTTTAGCAGGATTCTTGGGCGAGATTATATCGCGCAACTCATCTGATAGAAACAAGTATAATATTGAAAAAGAAATTTAAAAACTCACAATACAATGAAGATAGATAAATTATTTTTGAGACGTAAATCTGTACGTTCATACTCAAATAGAGAGATAGATAAAGAGACTATTGTAGAACTCCTTAATGCTACACGCCTAGCGCCTTCGGCTGTAAACTATCAGCCATGGCGATTTTTTGTGTGCAGTAGCGATGAGATAAAACAGCAAATTGTAGAAAGCTATCCTCGCAAGTGGTTCGAAACTGCTCCACTTTACATTGTGGCATGTGCCGACAAATCGCAGTCGTGGAAACGTGCAGCCGACAACAAAGACCATGGCAATATTGACGTAGCCATAGCTGTAACCCACCTAACACTAAAAGCCGCAGAGATGGGCTTGGGCACATGTTGGGTGTGCAATTTTGATGCTAACATACTAGCAGACGCACTCAATTTGGACAAAGCATTAGAACCTGTATCAATAATACCTGTTGGATATCCTACAGAAGATATCTCTCTTGAAACAGAAGAGTCGAAAAAAAGAAAAACAGTAGATGAGATTACAGAATGGATGTAAAACTCAACAAAACTTATAGTATAACTTTTACATATTCCCTACTTTAATGAAAAGCTTTAATAAAACCTCGAAACTGATTGTACTCTTTCTAATTGCAACCTTACTTATTGGGTGCAACTCTAGCAGTAAAAAAGAAGAGCTTATTTATCTTCACGATAGTGGAGAAATATTTCATACCACATTCCATATCAAATACCAATACAGCCATTCGGTGAAGGAAAAGATACTGGAAGCCTTAGAAAATTTCGACCAATCGCTCAACCCATTCAGAGAGAACTCTATCATATATAAAATAAACAACAATATACCTGTAGAGCTAGACTCGCTCTTCATCGAAGTATTCAACAAATCGATGGAAGTATCTCACAAAACAGATGGCAAATTCGATATCACAGCATCGCCATTTATCAATGCTTGGGGCTTTGGGTTTAAGAAGATGGACAATGTTACACCCGAAAAGATAGATAGTATGAAGCATTTTGTAGGGTACAACAAGATAAGAATAGAAGATGGACAGGTAGTAAAAGACGATCCACGAGTACAAATAAACACCTCTGCCATAGCCAAAGGTTACGCTAGCGATGTTGTAGCCAATGTGCTAAAAAGCTTGGGCATAACCAACTATATGATAGAGATTGGAGGCGAGATTGCTATGAGTGGCACAAATGAAAAAGGCGACTGTTGGCGCATAGGGATAGACAAACCAACCGACGACTCGCTGGCAATGCAACGCGAATTGCAGCTCATCTTGTCTGTTTGCGACAAAGCAGTGGCAACATCCGGAAACTATAGAAACTACTATATGAAAGATGGTGTGAAATACTCACACACCATTGACCCCGAAACAGGATATCCTGCAGAACAAAACATACTAGGAGCAACAATTATTGCCGACGACTGCATGACAGCCGATGCTTATGCCACAGCTTTTATGACAATGGGTACAGAAAAATCGATAGAAGTGGCAAAAACAATACCAGGACTGCACTACTATTTTATATATGCAAAACCTGATGGTGAAGTAGATGTGCTGTACTCAGAAGATTTCCAACAATTCATGGTAAACTAAATAATTGAAGTTGTTGCCTACAAGAATAGCAAGAATCGGATTGTGTGCGTTGTATAAATAGTATAACTTTGATAAGGATATAAAAAACTCTACAAGTAGTATGAACACAACAAACAACAATATCGATTTCAAACGCATAGAGCAAGCTATCAACTACATTCGCACACATTTTAAAGAGCAACCCAGCTTAGACGATATTGCTGCAGCAGTAAATCTAAGTTCTTATCATTTTCAACGACTATTCACAAAGTGGGCAGGAGTTAGCCCCAAGAAATTTCTACAATACACCACCATCGAATATGCAAAAACACAGTTGAAAGAGCAAAAAACACTGTTTGATGTATCAATAGATAGTGGACTATCGGGCACAAGTCGTTTGCACGATCTCTTTGTAACCATCGAAGCCATGACACCAGGAGAATACAAGAATCAAGGCAAAGACCTCACCATCTACTACTCATATCCCAATACTATTTTTGGCACAGCTTGTGTAGCCTCAACCAACAAAGGTATTTGCTATTTAGCATTTGGCAGCAAAGCTACTGCCTATAAAGAATTGGTAGAGATATTTCCGCGTTCCAATTATATTCATCAAGAACAACCCATACACCTTCAAGCAGTTTTCTTTTTGCAAAACCCCAAAAATGCTCTCAATCCATTACATCTACACATAAAAGGTACCGAGTTTCAACTAAAAGTGTGGGATGCTCTTCTCAAAATTCCATTGGGTAATCTCACAACCTATGGAAATATCAGTAACCACCTCAACAACCCCAATGCAAATCGAGCCGTGGGCACTGCGGTTGGCTCAAATCCTGTTTCATTCATCATTCCCTGTCATAGAGTAATCCGCTCAAGTGGAGAGTTGGGAGGCTACCATTGGGGGTTGGACTTAAAAGTGGCTATGATTGGATGGGAAGCATCTCACACTAAATAAATTTCAAACTTTTAATCTATACAGTTGTTTCACACTTATAAAGCAATAAGATTTGTTATTTTATTTACTAATTGATAATTGACAAAATAATTGTGTAATTTTGCTCTAAG
>DUVZ01000301.1 GCA_012840785.1 Bacteroidales bacterium | reverse complement strand
TATTTTTATTAATTAGAATAGTCACACTAAAAACACTATTTTTGTGGCTGTTAAGAATAAAAACAACAGAACAGTTATGAAATCACTAGAAAAGATTACAGCAGAAAAACTATTAAAGATAAAAGCAGTAAAGCTACAACCATCTCTCCCTTTTACATGGGCTTCGGGTTGGAAATCGCCTATTTATTGCGATAACAGAAAGTTGATGTCGTATCCAAACATTCGCAATTTCCTTAAAATTCAGTTTGGTCGTATCATTCTCGAAAAACATCCCGATGTAGAAGCCATTGCAGGAGTTGCAACTGGTGCAATTGCTCCTGGTGCAATAGTAGCCGATTTGCTTGGTCTTCCCTTTGTATATATACGCTCTGCACCCAAAGGACACGGCTTGGAGAACCTAATTGAGGGAGATTTAAGACCTAATCAAAAAGTAGTAGTAATAGAAGATCTAGTTTCAACAGGAAATAGCAGCCTAAAAGCTGTAGAAGCCATTCGCAAAGATGGTGCTGAAGTAATTGGGATGGTATCTATATTTACCTATGGATTTCCGATTGCTACCAAAAACATGAAAGAGGCAAATGTAAAACTCACTAGCCTTAGCAACTACGATGCTATACTAGAAGAGGCTGTTCGCACACTCTATATCGACGAGTCGGAACTAGAAACATTGCAAGACTGGAGAGAAAACCCTGACACTTGGGGAAGATAAACAACAGACTAAAACAACTGACAAGATATGACAGAATTTGAAAGCGAAATAAAGAAAATTCCATACTCAGATGAGATGGTATTTGGTGTACTTTCCGATTTAAGTAAACTAGAAAGTTTAAAAGATAAATTACCTGAGGATAAGATACAAGATTTTTGGTGCACCCCCAACAGCTGCTCATTTTCGGTAGCACCTGTAGGGAAAGTTACTTTTGATGTAGTAGATAGAGAGCCCAACAAAACCATCAAATTTAAATCACAAGGATTGCCTTTTGAGGTGAATGCATGGATACAATTGGTGTCGAAATCTAAAAACGACACACGTATGAAGCTAACATTGCGTGCCCAGCTAAATCCATTTATAAAACCAATGGTGAGCAAACCTATGAAAGAGGGTATCGATAAGATATCGGAGGTGATTGCTTCGTTGGCTTTTGATGAATTATAAATCGTAAATTATTCGATAAAGGAGAGTTCCTTGTCGATATATAAGATAAATCCAAATCGGAACAACTAGTTCTGGTTTGGATTTTTTGTTAATGAATCTTGATTGCTAGGGAGCGTCAAAACTCGACTTTTCTCCCCCTAGTCACTCCTCGTTTTGCAACCTCAACCAAGCAGAAAAGAACATCAACTCCGTTTGAGTAAGAAACTTATTCAAAGTTTTGTAGGGACTCTGGTCAGGGTTTTTCCTCATCATCTCCATAGCCTCTTCGCGCCTAGCATCAGTTATAAAATCCTCAACTTTTACCTCTGCTGTTTTCAAAAACCTACTCAGGTGTGTAGCTATCGTTCCCTCTTTCAGGTCGCGAAGTTGAGCTATATCTTCAATTGTTTTACCCGATTGATAGAGCTCCAAACTCTCCATCTGACTTGCTCCCTTCACCTTTTTGGGTTTACTCTCTTGTTCTAATGCATCTTGCTTATTGGTTTTCTGCAAAGAGTCCATCTCGC
>DUVZ01000300.1 GCA_012840785.1 Bacteroidales bacterium | reverse complement strand
TGAAAAAACAAATCTTATTTATATCCCTAACAGTAACACTCATAGTGGGTGCCATTATATTTATATCGAGCAACAGCTTAGATAACACGCAACAAGAACGCCCTAAAGTAATGTCGATGACTGCCAATGTGGACATCCCCAAGAAGATGATGTTTGCTGGTGAAACATACGTTTTTGACCGATACGACATGCGCGAACGATTGGATAGAGAGTTAAATAGTTTTACATATTTCCATTCAACTACACTATTGCTAATAAAACGAGCCAATCGCTACTTTCCAATCATTGAACCAATATTAAAAAAGCATGGCATGCCAGATGATTTAAAGTACCTAGCTGTAATAGAAAGCAGTATGTTTCCTAGAGCAGTTTCTCCTGCTAGGGCAGCCGGGTTGTGGCAGTTTATGCCAGCAACCGGCAAGCAATTTGGATTGGAAGTATCGTCGGATGTTGATGAGCGCTTTCATGTGGAGAAATCGACAGTAGCAGCATGCAAATATCTACAACAGGCATACAACAAATACAACTCGTGGAGTGCAGCAGCTATGTCTTACAATGGTGGACAAGGAAGAATCACCCGCGAATTGAGCAATCAACAAGCAACAGATGCACTAGATTTATGGCTGGTGGAAGAAACTACACGTTACTTTTATAGGATGCTTGCTATAAAGCTAGTTTTTGAAAACCCATCACAATATGGTTTTGTTATAAAAGCAGAACACCTACACAAACCAATGGACTTTAAAGAGGTAAAAGTAACGGAGTCAATAGCCGACTTGGCTGCTTTTGCAAAGCAACATGGTGTAACTTATTCTCAATTGAAAGACTTCAACTCGTGGTTAAGAGACAGATCGCTCAATGTGAAAAGCGGAGGAAGCTATATATTGAAGATTCCTACACAAGAGAGTCTCTGTTATAGCAAGGATAAACCTGTGAAGGTTCACAACAAGAACTGGATAACTCCATAACCCTACAATTGGCTTAAACAAACATTAGCACCTACTGTTTTATAGGTTTTCTATAAATCTCAACCACTTTATAGCACTATTTTGTATAAAATAAAGAGGTGAATAGCTAAACAATTCTTCTCATTATAATGTTATATGGAACTATGAATTCAGACAAAGAACTTATTAATGTGTACGGTGCACGCGTACACAACTTAAAAAATATAGATGTTGAAATTCCTCGCAACACACTCACTGTAGTAACAGGTTTGAGTGGTAGTGGAAAATCATCATTGGCTTTCGACACATTGTTTGCTGAAGGGCAACGCCGTTATATCGAAACCTTCTCGGCTTATGCAAGAGGGTTTCTTGGTAAAATGGAGCGCCCCGATGTGGACAAGATTACAGGATTGAGCCCTGTAATATCGATTGAACAGAAAACCACCAACAAGAATCCACGTTCTACAGTGGGAACTACTACAGAAATTTACGACTTCTTGCGTCTGCTTTTTGCTAGAGCTGGCGATGCCTACTCTTACAATACTGGCGAGAAGATGGTAAAATATACCGAAGAGCAGATACTCGAACTCATTCTCACAAAATATATAGGCAAGAAGATATATATATTAGCACCTGTTGTAAGAAACCGAAAAGGACACTATCAAGAACTCTTCGAACAGATTAGGAAAAAGGGCTATCTCAACGTAAGAATCGATGGAGAGATAAGAGAAATATTACCTGGTTTGAGAGTGGATAGATACAAAAATCACAGCATTGAGGTTCTTGTAGACAAACTGGCAGTGTCAAACAAGTTTGCAGACAAGCTTAAAAAAAGTGTGCAAACAGCTATGAAATTGGGCAATGGGCTAATCTTGATTCAAGATATGGAGACAGAAGAAGTGCGCCATTACAGCAAAATGCTTATGTGCCCCACATCAGGACTATCTTACAGCGAGCCAGCTCCACACAACTTTTCATTCAACTCACCACAAGGCGCTTGTATGAAATGCAATGGATTGGGTACAGTTGATCAAATTGATGTTGACAAGGTTTTCCCAAATCCCGAACTAAGCATTGCTGCTGGAGGTATTGCTCCGCTAGGAAAAGAGAAAAGCAACTTGCTCTTTTGGCAAATAGCCGCCATTTGCGAAAAACATGGTGCCACGCTTAAAACACCTATAAAAGATATACCCCAAGATGCTATCAATGAAATATTGCACGGCACAACGGAGCGATTGAAAATAAAGAACCACTCTTTGGGCAACTCCAACTATCTAGTTGCATTCGAGGGGGTTTTGAAATACATCGATATGCAACAAGACGATGAGGCATCGTCGAAAGCACAAAAATGGGCATCACAGTTTATCACCAAAATGGAGTGTCCAGAGTGTAATGGTCAGCGATTAAACAAGGAGGCACTTCACTTTAAAGTGAAAGATCAAAACATAGCCGACTTAACAAAAATGGATATTGTAAACCTTTACGACTGGATGTTGCACCTGTCTGAAGATATAACAGGCAAGCAGCTCCTCATTGTGGATGAGATAAAGAAGGAGATTCTTACCCGCTTGAGCTTCTTACTGGATGTAGGATTGGGATACCTCTCACTCTCACGCGCATCGGCTTCTCTATCGGGTGGCGAAAGCCAGAGAATAAGACTAGCCACACAAATTGGGTCGCAACTAGTAAATGTGCTTTACATATTGGATGAGCCAAGCATTGGTTTGCATCAACGAGACAATGACAGATTGATAAACTCGCTAAAAAAACTGCGAGATACTGGCAACTCTATTATAGTGGTAGAACACGACAAAGATATGATGCTTGCCTCTGACTATATTGTAGATTTAGGACCTTTTGCTGGACGCAAAGGTGGCGAAGTGGTGTTTCAAGGAACGCCCCAAAAGATGCTGACCCAAAGTACGCTCACATCCAACTATCTGAATGGAAGTCTAGAAATAGAGGTTCCCAAAAAGAGGCGCAAAGGAAATGGTGAATATCTAGAGCTAAAAGGTGCAACAGGCAACAACCTTAAAAATGTATCTGCTAAGTTTCCTCTGGGAACTTTCATTTGTGTTACAGGTGTTTCGGGTAGCGGTAAATCGACCCTTTTAAATGGAACGCTACAACCTATACTAAGTCAGCACTTTTACAAATCAAACAAAGAGCCCCTACCCTATAAATCGATTAAAGGGATTGATAAGATTGACAAAATTATAAGTGTCGACCAGTCGCCCATTGGACGCACACCACGCTCCAATCCTGCAACCTATACAGGAGTATTTACCGATATTCGCAACCTGTTTGCAGGAATGCCAGAAGCTAAAATAAGGGGCTATAAACCTGGCAGATTTTCCTTCAACGTGAAGGGAGGACGATGCGAAACCTGTGGTGGTAACGGACACAAGACCATTGAAATGAATTTTCTGCCCGACGTAATGGTGCCCTGCGAAACTTGTGCGGGGAAAAGATATAATAGGGAAACCTTGGAGGTTAGATTTAAAGGAAAGTCGATAGCTGACGTTCTTGATATGACAATTAATGCAGCAGTAGACTTCTTTGAGAATGTTCCGTCTATTTTGATTAAAATAAAAATGTTGCAAGAGGTAGGTTTAGGATATATTCGTTTGGGACAATCATCTACCACCCTATCTGGAGGAGAGTCGCAAAGGATAAAGCTTGCTGCAGAATTGGCAAAACGCGATACTGGGCAAACACTCTATGTATTGGATGAACCAACAACTGGTCTACACTTCGAAGATATTAGGGTATTGCTAAAGGTTATCAACAAAATTGTGGATAGAGGCAACACTGTTATTATTATTGAACACAACATTGATATCATAAAATGTGCCGACCATATAATAGATTTAGGTCCCGAAGGTGGTGCAGCTGGAGGCAAGATACTAACAAAAGGAACACCCGAAGAGGTTATGAAAAACTCGAAAGGAGACACTGCTAAATATCTGAAGAGAGAATATAAAGAGTACAAAAAACTCAAAAATGCTACTGCATAAGCTACTTACAGGCTCTAAAAGTTAATAGAACTGTTAAAACAACAGGTGCTGTTGAACAATAAAATAGATACTACGTTTATGTAGTTAGAAGACTTAAATTAGAATTAATATAAATAGCAAGAGATAAAAAATATGGCTAAAACAGCATTAAAAGGAAATCCAGTAGAGACAAGTGGTTCTCTACCAAAAGTTGGAGAGATGGCTCCAGACTTTACATTGGTAAACAGTAGTTTAGAAGAAGTGAAACTTTCTGACTTTAAAGGTAAAAATGTAGTATTAAACATATTCCCCAGTTTAGATACAGGAGTATGCGCTGCATCAGTAAGAAAATTTAATAAAGACGCAGGCTCTTTAGACAACACAGTTGTATTAGGAATTTCTGCCGATTTGCCTTTCGCATCGGGTCGTTTCTGTAGTATGGAAGGAATAGAGAATTCAATTACTCTATCTGTATTTAGAGATGATAAGTTTGCAAAAGACTATGGTGTGCTACTTATGGATGGTCCAATGAGAGGATTAACAGCACGTGCTGTTGTAATAGTAAACCCTGAAGGGAAAGTTATTTACAACCAACTGGTTCCGGAAATTACCGAAGAACCAGATTATAATTCTGCAATCGACTCGATAGTGTAGTTTGTTTCATGAAGATTGTGTTAACAGAAAAGTCTGCGAAGTGATTTCGCGGACTTTTTGCTTTTAAACAAAGCTCAAAAGATGTTATTATCAGCAAGTTAACGCCAATAAAAAAAACAATAACTGTTGTATATATGTTTATAAAGCATACAACATCAAGTTATTAATAATTAAAAACAAATACCATATTATGAAACAAATAATTGGAATAATACTTATTGTAGCAGCCCTAGTTCTGGGATATTTAGGAGTAAACCAAATTCAAAAGAGCTCAAACTCTGTTGAAGTGCTGGGCATAGAGCTAAGTGCCGAAGACAAAGGCGGTAAAGAAACAGGATATATTGAGTTGGCTTTGGGCGTGGTGGCATTAGTAGGCGGCATTTACCTTGTGAGCAAAAAAGGCAAATAACTTCACAGCCAACTATATTTTTTAAACAAAACTTTTTATAAACAGATTCATTGCACACTTATTGAGCAATGAATCTGTTTCTTTTTTAAAAAGGATGAACAAAACCCGTTTACTAACTTACTTTTTATTATTTTTGTAATAGTATAGCACAACAATATTATAAACAACGATTTAAATATATGCTTCAAAAAAAAGAATGAAACATTTTACATATGGCAAAAAAGAAGAAAAGTAAAAGAAAAAGCGCAAACCAAAAGAAATCCAAAAAGAATTCATTGTTGAACTTTCTGAAAAGCGAACGAACACACTTCTTAGTTGGAGTAGTGGTTGCTTTTATTGGCTTGTATGTTTTTCTTGGCATGGTTTCGTTTTTCTTCACTGGAGGAGCAGATCAGAGCAAAATAGCGAACAAAGCTTTCTCAGAAATTATTAAAAATGATGCACCCCTAATTGAAAACTGGACTGGCACATTGGGCGCATTTGTAGCAGAGGGGATGATTAACAAGTGGTTTGGCATATTCTCTATTTTAGCTCCTGTTTTTGTAACACTTATGGGCTTGAAGTGGATGAAAGTATGGGAGGGCTCTCTTGCTAAATATTTTATATTCACAGCGCTTGCTATTATTTTTGGTTCAATATCTGCTGCCTTCATAAGCAGACCCTTTAGTGAAAGCTATATAACATGGGGAGGCACTCATGGTCAGAATATCGAAGCAATACTAATGAACAGTATTGGAGTTCCAGGCATTCTCTTACTTATTATCCTTTTTGCTGTAATCCTTTTTGTGCTTTTCAAAAAATCATCGATGTTTACAATTCAAGATACTTTGTCTAAAGGTATTGACCGAATGAATAGCAATGGTGTAAAAGATGACGACGATGAGAGCGTAGAAAAGCCTATTGACAACTCATCGGAAAAGAAAAAGGGCAAAATGGCTATAGCTATAAACAAAACATTTGGTATGCTTTCTCGCAAGAAAAAAGGTGAAGAGCTCGAAGTGGAAGAGGAGGATATTGATGATGAAGAGATTACAACTGAAGAGGAGACGTCATTACACAAAAACCCGTCACTTGGAACAAGCTTTACTAATAAAGATAGCGATGATGAGTTTGAAGTAATTGTTCCGGAAGAAGACGAAATGCTATCTAAAGAGAAAAGCACCACACCAGCGCGCTCTACAACCATTTCGGACAAAGGAGAGTTGATTGATGAAGAGACCGGTGAAGTGCTTGAAGACTACGACCCTAGAAAAGATTTGTCAACTTTTACATTTCCATCTTTTAAACTACTCGAAACCTACGAAACAGGCAACAACGAGGTGGACATGAAAGAGCAAAACGAAAATAAAGACAATATTATTCGAACGCTCAGAAACCATGGCATAGAGATAATCTCTATAAAAGCAACAGTGGGACCCACCATTACGCTTTATGAAATAATACCTCAAGCGGGTGTACGTATTTCACGTATCCGTGGACTAGACGACGATATAGCGCTTGGACTTTCAGCACTGGGTATACGTATTATTGCACCCATGCCTGGCAAAGGAACAATAGGAATTGAGGTTCCCAACAAGAACCGACAAATTGTTTCAATGAGATCTGTTATCGCTTCAAAGCGTTTCCAGGAAAGCAACTACGACTTGCCGGTAGCATTGGGACGAACCATTACCAACGAGGTGTTTATGTTCGATCTTTGCAAAATGCCCCACCTTTTGGTGGCTGGAGCTACAGGACAGGGTAAATCTGTGGGCTTAAACGCAATCATCACATCATTGCTGTTTAAGAAACATCCGGCAGAGATGAAGATGGTGTTGATTGACCCCAAAATGGTGGAATTTAGCATCTACTCTACTATAGAGAAACACTATCTGGCTAAACTTCCCGATTCGGAAAGTGCAATTATAACAGATGTAACACAAGTGACACAAACCCTAAACTCGCTCACCAAAGAGATGGACGATAGGTATGAGTTGCTGATGAAAGCACATGTGAGAAACATAAAGGAGTACAATGGCAAATATGTGAGACGACGCCTCAACCCCGACAAAGGACATAGATACTTGCCCTATATTGTAGTGGTAATTGATGAATATGGCGATCTTATCATGACTGCAGGAAAGGAGATAGAGTTGCCCATTGCACGTATTGCACAAAAGGCGCGTGCTGTGGGTATACACATGGTTATTGCAACACAACGACCCACCACTAATATCATAACAGGAACTATCAAAGCCAACTTCCCTGCACGAATGGCATTTAAGGTTACTTCGCAAGTAGACTCTCGCACAATATTGGATATGGGCGGTGCTAATCAGTTAGTGGGCCGTGGAGATATGTTGTTTTCGCAAGGTAGCGATTTAATACGTATACAGTGTGCTTTGGTAGAGACAGAAGAGGTGAAAGAAATCTCTAAATACATTGGAAAACAAAGAGGATACGTATCTGCCTTTGAACTTCCAGAGTATACTATGGACAGTGAAAAATCGCCTGGAGCAGCAGATGTAAACGAACGCGATGTGCTGTTTGACGAAGCTGCCCGTCTCATTGTGGTGCATCAACAAGGCTCCACATCGCTTATACAGCGTAAGTTTTCGATTGGATACAATAGAGCAGGACGCATAATGGACACTTTAGAAGCGGCTGGAATTGTAGGACCTCCACAAGGCAGCAAGCCTCGCGAGGTATATGTTTCGGATGAATACACATTGGAAAAGATTTTAAATTCTGATGGTCAGATAACACCGCAGCAAAAACCAAACGCATAATAATATGGGTGATGGCTGTGTAGAGACAATTCATGAATTTCTCTATAGCCATGAGTTTAAACC
>DUVZ01000299.1 GCA_012840785.1 Bacteroidales bacterium | reverse complement strand
TTAGAGCCAACTCTTGATCTCTTTTTACAAGGTCGCCTGTTTTTACTGTCCAGGTAGCCAGTTCTACTTCATTAATCGATTCTCCTGGTGATGGTATCTTTACTTCTATTATCATATTGTTTAGCGTTAACTAGGGTTGTACTTTTTATCATTATTCATTGTGTGTAAATTGCATTAAATTGAAAATCGTGTAGAGTTGCCAAAATAATGGTGTTGTTTCAATATCTCTTCGCGACTTTTACCTTCTACGCAATCTAAGTTGCAATAGGGCAGTTTTCTTTCACAATGGCAGGCTTTGAATACCTTGTTGATAATCTCTTGTTGCCCCAATGTGTGTAGCTTAGCAAGTCCTGTTGCAGGGCTAGCACTAGCCAATCGGGTAATGGGTGTAATGTGGTGGTCTTTTAGTTTGCTATTGATATAGGTCCAAGCCCCCATATTTTCGGGTTCTTCTTGCACCCAAAGGGTCAATATTGCTGATGAGTATTTTGCAATAATGTTTTCCACTTTTTCTGTTGGGAAAGGGTGCAACTGTTCTATACGAACGATGGCTACGTCACGCGCTTTAAGCTCTTCTTTGCGCTCTAGTAGCTCGTAGTATATTTTGCCTGTGCAAAATACTAATCTAGTTACTGAATCAACATTCACATCATTGTCGTCAATTACCTCTTCAAATTGTCCATTTTCTAAATCATCTATACTAGAGATGCAGCGTGGGTGGCGTAACAGACTCTTTGGTGTAAAGATGGTCATCGGTATTCTAATTTCACGTTTCAAGTGTCTGCGCAATGCATGGAATAGATTGGCAGGGGTGGTAAGGTTCATTACCAACATATTGTTACGTGCCGACATGGTGAGAAATCTCTCGATACGTGCACTTGAATGTTCTGGTCCTTGACCTTCGTATCCATGAGGCAGGTATAGCACCAATCCATTGAGCAAACCCCACTTCTCTTCAGCGGAGCTAATGTATTGGTCTACTATTACTTGTGCCACATTGTGGAAATCTCCAAACTGTGCTTCCCATATAGTTAGTCCGTTGGGTGCACCTAATGTATAGCCATATTCAAAGCCCATTACTCCATATTCTGATAGGGGAGAGTTGTAGGCATTAAATGGTGCTTCAAATTTGGTGGAGTCGCGTAGTGGCATATAGCGCTCTCGCACATCCTCTTGAGCAAAACTAGCATGACGATGGGCAAATGTGCCTCGCTCAGAGTCTTGTCCGCTCAAACGCACTGGGTGTCCATCATTTACAAGGCTGGCATAGGCTAACAATTCGCCCATTGCCCAGTCTATTTTGCCTTTGTCGAACATCTTTTGACGGTCGTCATGAATTTTGTGCACTTTAGAGAAAAACTTTTTGTCTTCTGGCAGGTAGTTCATGTGTCCCCATAGCCTGTCTATTGTTTTTCGACTAATTCCTGTTGGCACTTTTACAGCAAAGTGTTTGTCTTCTGGAAAAGGAAACGACGACCACAATTCTGGTAAGAATCGTGGAATTGTGAGCTTGTCAATCTCTTTTGAGGCAGTAAGCTCTTCTTCTAAGTGTTCCGTAAACTCACTAATATGTTTTTGTACCTCCTTAGCAGTCATCACCTCTTCTTTTTGTAGTTGAGCTGCATATATTTCTAATGGGTTGGGATGCTTAGCAATAGTTTTGTAGAGTAGGGGCTGGGTAAATCGAGGTTCGTCTCCTTCGTTGTGTCCATACTTACGGTAACTCAATATGTCGATAAATACGTCGGTGTTAAATTTTTGACGATACTCCATTGCCAACTCAAACACATAGGCAACAGCTTCGGTATCGTCGCCATTTACGTGAAATACTGGGCTGATAGTTACCTTAGCTATGTCGGTTGAGTATGTGCTAGAGCGAGCTTCGATATAGTTTGTAGTGAAGCCAACCTGGTTGTTTACAACAATATGGATAGCACCCCCTGTTTTATAACCATCTAGTTTAGCCATTTGCGCTACTTCGTATACTACACCTTGTGATGCTATAGCTGCATCTCCATGAATAATTATGGGAACTACTTTTTTCAAGTCTGAATTGTAGGCATGCTCTGCGCGTGAACGCGAAAGTCCGATTGCAACGGGGGTAGCAGCCTCTAAATGCGATGGGTTGGGCAGAAGTGCTAGATTGACCTCTTTGCCATCTTCTAGTTTTACACGTTTGTTAAACCCGAGGTGATATTTCACATCGCCCAGAGCTACACTTTCATCATAGTCTTGTGCAACAAACTCTTTAAAGACATTGCGATAGGGTTTTTCCAATACATTGGTAAGCACATTGAGGCGTCCTCGGTGTGCCATGCCCACAACAAACTCTTCTGCACCTAATGCAGCGCCTTTGCGAATGGTTGAATACAAGCCAGTTATCAGAGCTTCACCACCTTCGAGTGAAAAACGTTTTTGTCCAACAAACTTTTTGTGAATAAAGTCTTCAAAATTTACAGCACGCTTCAATTGGTGAAAGAAGTTTTTCTTCTGTTCTACATTGAAGGTGGGCTGGTTTCGGCTCGACTCCATTCTTTCTTTTAGCCACTTTACTACTTCGGGGCGCCTTACATATAGGTATTCTACTCCTATCGATTGGCAATAAGTAGCTTCAAGGTGCTCAATAATGGCTGATAGCTTTGCAGGACCTATACCTATTTGAGTACCAGCCTCGAATACTGTGTCGAGGTCGTTATCTTCCAACCCAAAATTTTCGATGGCAAGTGTGGGCGAGTATTGCCTACGTGCCCTTACGGGATTGGTTTTGGTGAAGAAATGTCCTCGTTGACGATAGCCTTGAATGAGGTTAATTACATTGAACTCTTTGCTAATTACTTTTCCTGGCAAAGATTGATAGCTCTCTATTGCAAAGTCGTATCCTTTAAAAAAAGAGGAGAAACTTGAATCTACTGACTCTGGATTTTCTTTGTATTGACGATAGAGCTCTTCTATCGACGATATATCGCTATTGGTAACAAATGAAAAATCATCCATATTGTGTGTTAAATTATTAGATGTAACAATTCTTTATATTTGCTTTAAACTCTTCTTTGTTTTTTTGAAAAATCTCTCACTCCATACTATTTTCTGATTTTTAAAGGAAAACATAAGTGTGCAAAACTCTTCAATGTATAGTAACAATTAAATAGGTGTGAAGTTCGATTTATAGGTTATTATCATTAAAAATGATAATACTGATTGTTGTGAGCTTTCAAAACAACTCTCTTTTTATTTCACTTCCTTTCAATTTTTCTAATCTTCATGTTTGTAGCATTTGTATACTTCTCCAAAATACTCTTAGAATATTCAATAGCATCATCAAGCCCCTCATTGCCTGAATAGGCATTCAGCAGCATGAGAAGTTTATTGGTATTGTTGTTTATTTTTGTGCGCTCTTCATCACTAGTAGGTGTTCCAATACCACCAACGGCGTCACGATATACAGGCAAGAACTCAATATTGAGAAAGCCCCGGGCAATAGCTTCAAATTTTTCATCTTTTTGTCCCACCCCCAATTTCAAACTACCTTGAATGAGGCTAGCATCAAAACCACCTATGGAATAGCCAGTTTTGAGAGATATTAGGTTGACGGCATCTACCAATGTGTTTATTTTATAGAGCTCCACGCCTTTTAATATTCTTCTACGCAACGCCTCTCCTGATGGACGATATCGATTAGGCTCTTTGCCAAGTTTTTTGTAAGTGTTGCGTGTTGCTAATATAGGAGCAAACTTATTGATATCTTTTATTTTGTTATGTTTTCTAAATTCGTTGATAAAGCTTTCAATTTCAAGCCATAGCAGTTTGTTATAATCACTGTTTATCACATCGCATTCAAACTGAACAGATATAAATTGTGGGCAAGCATCATAGATAAGATTACTAATATAGATGGGAATCATTTCTGTAAAACTGTATTTTAATGTTTCAAAACGATAAAGGTATAAAATTTAAAGTGAAATTTAAACTTGAAGCAGCTTAAATTTAGCATTTATAATTTGGGTGAACCGTTTTCTATGATTATATTTGCGTGAATTTTTGTTTCATTATGACTGAAGATCGAGATAAGTTATTACTCAATTTAGAGGTGCGTGTAAGGCAGGTGATGCTCTTGTGTGATAGACTAAAACAAGAAAATAACAGGCTTAAAGATGAACATACTCTTAAAGATGAAAATATTGAAAGCTTAGAAAAAGATCTTAAAGTATTGAAACAGAAATACAACAATTTAAAAATGGCACGAACCATAACTGCAGCAAGTGTTGATGTGGATGATGCCAAATTGAAATTGTCTAAAATGGTGCGAGAAGTAGATAAATGCATTGGTTTGTTAAGGAGGTAGCTAATGGATACAAAAAATATAGAGGAAAAGAGAGATTTTCCATTGACATTAGTTATTGATGGTCGAAAATATCCTATAACGATAAAAAAATCTGAGGAGGAGGCTTTTAGAAGAGCCGGCAATATAATAGAAAAAAAAATAAATCAATATAGAATTGCTTTTGGCGGCTCGCCAAATTTGATTCCACAGGACTTTGTTACTATGACAGCTATTCAGGTATTAGTAGAAAATTTTAAGTTGGGTACAAAAAGCAATACAGAACCCTACGAAAAAAAAATTAGTTCACTTATTGATGAAATAGATCAATACTTGGAGAAATAATACATTGTTTAGTACATAGTTAAGTATAGTTGCAACCTACAGTTTCGCACCCGTTATGCATTTGAATAAAAATGCAAGCGTGTGCTTTTTTTATTTTAAAGCGAATCTATTTATTTCAATAGATAGTTCAAGATATCAGCACTTTATAAAAGAATAAGTGCCTTAAGTAAATAACTAAAAATTAAAATATGGAAATAGTAATAGGAATTGTTGGCCTACTTATTGGGGCTGCAATTATGTGGTACTTTGCTGTTCAAGCTGCAAATTCTCGCTATAAACAGATAGTGAGTGATGCAGAGAAGGACTCCGAAGTAATATTGAAAAACAAACTTGTGGAGGCAAAAGAGGAAACTCTTCAAATGAAATCTGAAGCCGAGAAGCAGATTAATAGTAAAACTAGTCGCATACAGGCAACAGAGAATAAGCTGAAGCAACGCGAAATGACACTGAATCAGAGACAAGAAGAGCTGAATAAAAAAAGGTCGGAAACTGATTCTATTAGGTCTAATTTGGATAACCAACTTAAT
>DUVZ01000298.1 GCA_012840785.1 Bacteroidales bacterium | reverse complement strand
CATTAGCAGTTACACTACTTACAATATGTACAGCCACTTCACAGATTTGTTTGCGACAAGGGTCGAGTGCCTACAGCACAATCTTATTTAATTGGGATGGACAAAATTTGAGGCAAGGCTCAAGCAGCTATAGTCAAGTGATAGCCAACTGGGATGGGCAGAATATTCGTCGGGGTTCGAGCAAGTATAGCAAGGTGCTGTACAACTGGGATGGACAGTGCTTGCGACAAGGCAAAAGTGCTTATGGTACTGTGTTGTACAATTGGGATGGTAGAAACATCCGTCGTGGCAGCAGCAAATATGGTACAGTATTATACAACTATGATGGCAAAAATGTGCGAAAGGGCGAAAGTTTCTATAGCGATGTGCTCTATAACACTGATGGAAAATTTCCGATTGCTATCTTGATATATATAATTGAATAGAGAAAATGATGGTTAATTACTGATTGTTAATAATTAACGAGATATTTCACTTGTCATCAGTATAATAGCAGCTTATTACTTTTCATTTAGGTGTTTCATCGACTCTTCTCGAATAGCTTTAAATTCAGAGCTATCGCTCCATTCAGGAAATCTATCTTCATTGGCAAGTTGCCATCCAATCTTAAAGAATAGCTTTGCATCTTCTACATTGCCCGATAGGTCGGCGGTTGCTTCATCAAACTCATCGGCTGGTTTGTGGTAGGCTGTTGTCCAATACTCATCTACTTTTTGTTTTGCCCACGCTTTACCGTGTTCTCTACTATCTTGCCATCCCTTTATAAAGAGCGATGGGATGCCCATCTTGGCAAAGCTAAAATGATCTGAGCGATAATACATTCCGTTCTCGGGCGATGATTCGGGTGCAATGTAGCGGTCTTGCTCTTTTGCAAAACGTTCGACATATTCATCCAACTCTGATTGTCCAAAACCTGTAATAGTTACATCCCTCATGCGACCTATTGGTAGGGGAAGTTCGTAGTTGATATTGGCAGCAGTTTTATTGAGAGCAAAAAGTCCATTATTGGCATAATAGTTCGAACCCAACATCCCTGTCTCTTCGGCTGTAACCGATACAAACACAACTGTACGTTGTGGCTGAGGTGCTTCAGCAAAAGCTTTGGCAGTTTCTAGCATACAAGCAACAGCGAGGGCATTGTCTGCCGCTCCATTGTAAATAGAGTCGCCATCTTGTGCCGGACCTATCCCAAAGTGATCCCAATGGGCTGTATATACTATGCACTCATCGTTTCGCTCTTTTCCCTCTATTACACCCACCACATTGTTGCTAATATCATATTTCAATCTGTTTTTGATAGTTAGGTTTAGCTGTGTATTAAGCGAGAATGCTTTAAAGGCGTTGCTTGCTGCTTCTTCTTTAATTTTATTGAAATCGAAATTGTTGTACTCAAATATTTTTGTACACGCCTCTTCGGTAATCCATCCCGTGAGTGCACATTGATCGGCATTGTTGTTTTCACTTAGCAGATATAAATTACTCCCCGATGTGTTCGATAGCGACCCCCAAGGATATCCAGCAGGCTTTGTGCTGTGCACCACCCAAATGCCCTTTGCCCCTTGTCGGGCAGCTTCTTCGTATTTATAAACCCAACGACCGTAGTAGGTCATCGCATTACCATTGAACAAGTTGGGGTCTTGAGTGCCAAAGCCAGGGTCGTTTACCAACACCAACACTATTTTGTCCTTCACATCAATATGGGCATAGTCGTCCCAGTTGTACTCTGGTGCAACAATTCCGTAGCCTGCAAACACTATCTCAGCATTGTCGATATTCACCTCTTCTACTATATGTGGAGTTTCGGCCAAGTAATCTTTTATATGGTTGAGTTCTAGGTTGCCTTTTGCTGTCTTCAAGTTGATGCTTTCACTCGGTTGGTAACCTATTTCTACCATTGGCACTTGCTGAAAGTAACTATCACCATTATATGGGGCTTTTAGTCCAATCTTCTCATACTCCTGCGCTAGATATTCAATTGTTTTAGTTTCGCCCTCTGTAAAGGGTTTACGCCCTTGAAAATCGTCTGATGCTAATATCCTTACATGTGTTGTCATATCAATTGTGTTGATACTGTTTTCGGCTTGTTGCAGTGCTTTATTCTCTTGGGTGCTACAAGTAACCAATAAGATGGATGCTATAAAGCAAAGAAGTGATGGTAAATTTTGTTTCATGAGGTGACTGTTTGTTTTGTTTCGTTTTTGTAAGCTTCAGACTTGTGCTGACGGTATAACTATTGTAAAAACAGGGTGCAAGTCTTGATGGCTGAGCCAACTAACCTATAATTATACATGCAATTTACATAAAAACTGCAAGAAACAAATGAAGTTTAGTTGTTTTTTGTGGAGAACTACTTAAAGAAGAGGTCTATTCGTACCTATAGGCGTAAAAGAAAAACCGTCTCTATCTTATCGATAAAAACGGTTTTTGAATTGTTGTCCCACCAGGACTTGAACTTATAAACACGATTAATAGTAAACTTAACTCAAACCTTTTTGTAAAGCACTGTATAACAACATTGTCATAAAATACAAAATCAAACGAAGTAAAGATAAACAAAGATAGTTATCATT
>DUVZ01000297.1 GCA_012840785.1 Bacteroidales bacterium | reverse complement strand
TTAATAACACGTACAGCTTCTTTGTCTAGCGAAGGGTCTTGACCTCTCACAACATTCACGTCTGTAATGCTACCGTCACGTTCTACTACAAAGTTTGTAATAACACGTCCTTGAATACCATTCTCTTGTGCAATAACTGGATATTTGATGTTGTCGCTTAAAAACTTCATCAACGCAGACATTCCACCTGGGAATTCAGGCTGTTGCTCAACCACCACAAATATCTCTTCTGTAGCCTCTTCCTCAACTGCTTTGGGTGGAGGTGGAGGTGTATAAGTTGCCACTTGCGCCCTTGACTGGTCGTCTTCTAACGAAGACAAGTCAATTTGGTTTTCAACTCTCTCTTCTACCACGTCAATAATTTCGGGTACTTCTGGTTCTGGTGGTGGTGGTGGAGGCGGGGGTGTTGGATCACGTTGAGTAATTTCAATTTCCTCTTCAGCCAGCACATCTTGCACAATCACCGTTTCATCTAACTTAGAAATACTAGATGACCACTCAAAGCCGACAAATAAAACAGCAAGCGCAACTACCAATCCCATAAGAAGGAATGTAGTTTTTTGCGTTTCGATGTTAGCTTTCGGTGCTTTTTTAACTTCCATGTTTTTGTTTTTAATGTGTTTGCGTTAATACTTACCGTTATCTTCAATTACAAAAATAGATATTTTTTTGATATGCACTCCAACATTTGGAGTAAAAATTTCAAAAATCGGTTAATTCTACTTTATGAGCTTCATTATTCTTACTATAATAACAACTTACAGCGAAGCGAATAATGTTGATTTTTCTACTGTTTTATTTTATATATATCTTCTAGATTGCGACCGTATCCATCATAATCTAAACCATATCCTACAATAAAATCATTGGGTATATCCAATGCCACATAATCTGGTTTGACATCTCTCTTTAATGCCTTTGGCTTAAATAGGAGTGTAGCTACTTTTATCTTCTTTGGTTCATACTCTTTAAACTGATTCAACAGCATTTCAAGAGTAAACCCCGTATCGACAATATCCTCTAAAATAACTACAGTGCGATCCTTGATGTCTTCTCTAAGCCCAAGAATCTCTTTCACGTCTTCGGTGCTTTTCATCCCTCTGTACGAAGCTATTCTCACAAATGTTATTTCACAAGGAATTGTTACGTGCTTCATCAAATCACCAGCAAACATGAACGACCCATTAAGAATAGCAATAAAAATAGGCTTTTCACCTTCTAGGTCTCTATTAATATCTGCTGCTATGCCCTTAATGCTTGCCTGAATAGTGTCTGCATCGATAAATAATTCGAAATCTTTGTCTAATATTCTTACTTGTTTCATAAAGATATTCCGATGTTTTAGTATTTATCGAACAAAAGTACTATTTTTTAATCTATATAGGGCTATAGAATCGAATCAATCTTTCTACTTATTTATAAAATCTTGAAAAGAGTTGTCTGAAAAGAAGCGTTTTTTGTGTTCTGGCAAAGGCATTTTACATGTACCAACTTGCATATACCGTCTGAAATAGGCAAAAATAGAATATCCCATATCTCTCAACAATTTTGGAAATAGTTTTAATGCTTTTAACTGAAATGAGTTTGGTTTTAATGACTGAAATATAAAAGCTACTGCATCCGACTTGCTCATAAATCCTGCCTGTTTATCCCAAACAACTATGGTTTCTTTTGGAAACTCATAATTGAAATGATGGGAAAACTCTTTAGTAAAATTAGATTCTAATGCAGCAAAGTAAAAAACACCCTTGCTGTCGTTATCTAAAATCCAATTAACCCAATAGTTGCAAACATTGCATTGGTTATCGTAGAATACAATTGTAGCCATAGAATTTAAGCCTTTTTCTTCCTAAAAATAAAATGTTCGCAAATAATTACGGTAATCACTCCCATAACAAAACCATTGGTTAAAATAGGGCGTACTATTAGTGGAATTGCTTCAACTACTGCCTGAGGCAAGAATGATACCAATACTGCCAACATAATGGGGAAGCCTATTACAAGAGCTGATTCAAAATCGAGAACTGCTTTTTGTTCTTGCATCAAGTTAAATCCTGAAGCCAGTTGTGTAACCATCAAGTAGAACATGATAGCCCCGATAACCAAAGAGGGTGTTTGATTTAAGATACTTACTAATCCTGGAAAGAGTGAAATAAGAATAAGTCCTACACCGGCAGGAATTAGCACAAAACGCGACGCACACCTTGTAGCCGATATAATGCCTGGACTAAAAGAGAAATCGACCAGACCAATAACTCCAGTAATACCTGCAAAAACATTCGAAACTCCTGTTACAGCCACACCTCTTTGCGTTCGTTGGTTCAAATCTTTGAGATTAAGCATGCTTCCTACAGATTGTATAGAACCTAGCTCATTGATGAGCAATGCTAAATAACAAAACATGAATGCTATAATTACTCCAAAATCGAACTCTAATGGGAAAATAAAAAGAGATGTTGTATCTGACGATAGTATCTGCGACATTGTTGTGGCTGTAGCAAGTTCCATTGGTTTAAACTGCAGATAAACCAGTGTGCCTACAACTATTCCAAGAAGGATTACAACCGATTTCCAAACTCCTACAAACCATTTGTTCATCAGAAGCATCATTGTGACCAGGATAATAGCAAACCAGAAATGAAAATTCTCAAACCCTGCTGAGTTTTCAAACAGAAGATTCAATATCACCGGGGCTAATGTAAACCCAATGAGCAACAGGATAACTACTATGATACGAGGGGTGAATAAAAAATCGACTTTTGCTAACAACCCGCTAAGTGAAAGGAAGAGTAGAAACACCCCTCCTATAGCAACAGAGGTATATATAATAGAATACGAAAAACTCAGCGAAGAGACTATACCGATGAGCAACACTGAAGCTGGTCCGATAATTAATGGCAGCCTGTGTCCCCACAATATCTGAACAATCAAGAAAACACCCCCTAGTGCAAAAAGTTTCTGCATATAGAAAGTTTGGGATGGCGCATCCTCGAAGTGAATAACACCGAGGACGCGACCCAAAATCAATATAGTTGGCACGGATATCACAAGCCACTGCAACCCATATAATATAAATGGAAAAGCTGCGGGCTTATCGTTTAGTTTATAGTTGATAAGACAGTTATTTTAAAATCGTTATTTCAATATATCTTTCAATGGCACTGCCTGAAATGTCATGTGTGCAACACTGCTTTCATACAATATGCCTACAGTTTCTGAATCAATCAATGTGAGACAAGAATAACCCCAACCATGAGCTTCGTCAAGCAATACATCATATTCCGTTGGAAAAGTAAGTCCTCCATCCAAGCTGGCTTTAATAGTGATATGATGACGACCCTTTGTAGTATTTGGATTAGAGAAAAGAAGTATATCTTTTCCGTAAACATTGTCTGCTGCCACCACTTTTATTAAGCTAGCCATACAAACAGGCTCTTGCAACACACTGCGTGATGAAGGATGCTCCACCCATGTCTCGCCAAGATCTGTAGTAGTAGCCACTGCTCTACTGCCACCTCTGTTGTCTCTCATGTTAAGCATTAAAACTCCAGGCGTAACCTCAGCCACTTGCGCTTCGGTTGTATTGGTGCGGGCATGATTGTGTATATGCCATGTTTCGCCCCTATCTTTACTGTACATTATTCCTGCATTGGGTATGCGAGTTGAATCGATATACTGAATGGGGAATACAAGTGTGCCGTCTAGCATAGTGATGCCTCTTCCAGGACCTTGCAACAAAAATTTCCACGAAGGGTCTTTCACTTGCTCTGTAATATTAATAGGCTCCGACCAAGTTTTACCATCGTCGGTACTTTTAGACAACACCAACTGAGCTGTTCGCTCTTTTGTCATGCCATCTTGCGAGTTGTGCCACGCTCTATGGTTTCCCATTCCATGTGTCCAAGCTGCAATCGCCCATATAGCTCCCGTTTTAGTATCTACAAGAATAGCAGGGTCGCCCACTCCATTTTGTGCTTTTGGCATACCTCCATCTTCTCCAAATGTCATAGGAATGACCATTTTCTCCCAAGTTTTTCCTTTGTCGGTACTTCGGCTCAAGCCCACATCTATGTGTTCTTGCAAATCTACACTACTATTGTACCTAACATCGTAAACAGCCAAAAGTGTACCTTCGTTAGAAGTAGCCAATCCTGGAATTCTAAATGCAGCCGAACCATCGTCACCTGCATGTCTCACACCTACTCCCATTCTGTGAGGGGCGCGATTGGTGTCGAATAACAATGGAGCATTTTTATGATCCAATTGTGCTGAAAGAAGCTCTATATCTACTTTCGATAGTACAGAGGCAGAAGGTTTCATTTGAAGACTTATCCAAAAATAATTAACTCCAGGAAAAAGTTTGTAGTTGGGAGAAAAGGTCACATTTGTGCTTGGCTTTCTCTGCTCTACCACTTTTATAGAATAAGAAGGATTTGCCTTTAAGGTATTCCCTGGGCTATGGCTAGAGATATAGCCCACTGGAGCAAAATAGATATTATCTCCACGCTGCACCGATTCGGTTCCACTGTAATAGAGTTTTATTGCCTCAATTTCATCCAAGTTTGTATCATCTGATAGCTTAAACTTCAACTCGTTCAACATTTCCGACTCGGAAGCATCAATACGAAAATAGAACAACACATTATCTTCCCTCTCGATTAAGATAGGAATTTTGGTTTGTTTCACTCGTATAGTGTCGGTTGCTAGCATGGGTGTATAGCACATTGCTACCAGCAAGAATAATAGGGCGTAATTTAATTTTTTCATATTTTATTTCACTTTAAAATAGTAAGCTTAGAAACTGATTTAAAACAAAGGTAGTAATTTTATTAAGCAACATCTTAATAATAGTAAGCAAAATAAAGTATACCTGCAAGATTGCTAGCTACACAAACAGATGCTTTATTAAAGTGAAGCTAAGTTAAAGGGATGGAGTGTGTTTGTGTTTTACTTATCGTGCTATTTCTGAAGGTAAAACTCGTTAGTAAGTGCATTATACTCATCGGTATACTTGTGCTGACTAAGCTCTACAATCAAATTATCTTCGACACACTCTGTATCACTCATTCCAAATTCAATTAAGATACGTTTAGCAGGTTTATGGGGCAATGGAAAGACATTCGTTATCCTTTTTGCAAAAAGACCAACAGTTTTAGCATGCATCAAAACCGATGTTTTAAACTCATAAGGAAGAATTAGAGAAATAGATCCACTTTCTGTAAGAAGTGATACTCCATCAGATATTATTTCGTAGAAAGAGAGTGAATCGGTATGGCGTGCATAATTGCGATGTAAATTAGGAGATTTGAGAGAATTGTGAAAGTAGGGCGGATTGGATACAATTAAATCGTATTTATTATCGTTACGAGCTGCAAAGTCTTGAAAAGAACTTTTTTGCACATCAACACGATTCGAAAAAGGTGATTCAAATACATTCCTCTTTGCTTGCATCACACACCCTTCATCTATATCTATGGCATCAATAGTGGCATTTGTGTTACGCTGAGCAATCATAAGAGCAATCAACCCAGTGCCAGTGCCAACATCCAAAACATTGTTACGCTTATACGCTTCTGCCCAAGCTCCCAACAACACCCCATCGGTGCCAACCTTCATGGCACAACAATCTTGAAAAACAGTAAATTGTTTGAATCTAAGAAAATTATTTGACATAAAACAGGCTCTAATAATAGTTTGGCACGAAATTTGGACATACTCTGTTGTATAATAATGCTCCCAAAAATTGGACGCGTTATTAGATATTCAAAACAAACATAGCGAATTTACCGTTAACAATAGAGCCTCTACTCATCAAAATATGAGAAAAGAGGCTTTAAAAACATTAGATTGAAAGTAAATATGTCTCAAACAAAATTACATATGCTTACATTACAAGAGAACGACCCTAATATTATATCATTTATAGCTGGCGACTTTATGGAGGGAAACCTTGATATAGACTTAGACTTACTCACTGAGGAGATGCCTATACTGCCACTTAGAAACACTGTGGTTTTTCCAGGCTCTAGCTTACCCATAGCTGTGGGAAGAGAAAAATCGATAAGACTCGTAAAATCTTTAGGCAAAAAAACCAAGTATATTGGGCTAGTCTGCCAAAAAGACATAAACGATGAGAATCCTCATGAGGAAGATTTGTATAAAGTTGGTGTTATAGCTGAAGTATTAAGAGTTATAGAACTCTCTGAAAACAACTTTAGTCTTATTGTACAAGCCAAACAAAGGTTTGAATGGTCGGAGATGACTCAATCAGAGCCTTTCTTTAAAGCAAAGTATGAAATAAAGGAGAGTATTCCAGCAGACGAGAATGATAAAGAGTATGATGCTATTTTAGGATCGATACGCGAAAGCATGATTCAGATGCTAAACATGCTAGGCGAGCCACCTAAAGAACTTATTCAAACACTCAATAGCAAGTCGTTTGCCAACATGCTAGTTAGCTATAGCGCTACAAACCTACCAATAGATAGCAAGGAGAAGCAAGCGTTGCTAAATATTAACGAGGAGAAGCAAAGAGCAATAGAACTCTTAACTATACTGAGCAGAGAGATGCAGGTGCTTGAACTGAAGATGAGTATTCAGACAAAAACACGCGAAGACCTCAATCAACAACAAAAAGAGTATTACCTGCAGCAACAAATACGTACCATTCAGGAAGAATTGGGTGGAGGAAACACGCAGCAGATAGAGATTGATGAGTTTAAAGAGAAAGCTAAAAAGAAAAAGTGGAGCAAAGAGGTAGCTGAAACATTTAAAAAGGAGATAAGCAAACTTGAACGACTAAACCCACAGTCACCAGACTACTCTGTACAGTATGGTTATCTACAAACAATACTAGAACTACCTTGGAACGAATTTAGCAAAGACAACTTCGACCTAGACAACGCTCAGAAGATATTAGACCGAGATCACTTTGGAATGGAGAAGGTGAAGGATCGTATTATTGAGCATTTGGCTGTACTAAAATTAAAGGGTGATCTAAAAGCGCCTATCATTTGCTTGCACGGACCTCCCGGGGTTGGAAAAACATCTTTAGGAAAGTCTATTGCCGAAGCTTTAAACAGAAAATATATACGTGCTTCGCTGGGTGGACTGCACGATGAATCTGAGATTCGTGGCCATCGCCGTACCTATATAGGGGCAATGCCGGGTAAAATCATTCAAAACATACAAAAGTCTGGGTCTTCAAATCCTGTGTTTGTATTAGACGAAATAGATAAAATAGGGTCAGATTTTAAAGGCGACCCCTCCTCTGCCCTACTTGAAGTATTGGATCCAGAGCAAAACGATTCGTTTTTGGACAACTATTTGTCTATCAACTACGATTTATCGAAAGTGCTCTTTATTGCTACTGCCAACAACCTAAACTCTATCTCACAACCGCTACTCGATAGAATGGAATTGATAAATGTGGGTGGATATATTCTAGAAGAGAAGGTGGAAATAGCTAAACGCCACTTACTTCCAAAAGAGTTGGACAATCATGGCATCAAGAGATCGGAGTTTACGATACCCAAAAACACTCTAGCTAAAATTATAGAAAGCTATACTAGAGAATCAGGAGTGCGTGAGCTAAATAAGCAAATTGCAAAGGTGTTGCGTAAAGTTGCTCGCAGAATAGCAGGTAAAGAAGAGTATCCTAAATCTTTAAAGATAGACGACCTGCACGAATATTTAGGCGTTGAAGAGTATAGCAAAGACAAATATCAAGGCAATGAATATGCGGGCGTAGTCACAGGACTGGCTTGGACTTCGGTTGGTGGTGAGATACTACTTGTTGAAACATCGTTAAGTAGGGGTAAAGGTGAAAAGCTTACACTAACTGGTAATCTGGGCGATGTGATGAAAGAGTCTGCCATGTTGGCAAAAGAGTATATACAATCGCATGCCGAGGAGCTAGAGATAGATCCTGAAATATTCCAACATTGGAACATTCACGTTCACGTTCCAGAAGGAGCTATTCCAAAAGATGGTCCATCTGCAGGGATTACAATGATTACCTCATTGGTGTCGGCTGTAACACAACGCAAAGTAAAAAGCAACCTGGCAATGACTGGAGAAATCACTTTAAGGGGTAAAGTTTTGCCAGTAGGTGGCATTCGTGAAAAAATACTTGCAGCAAAGCGTGCAGGTATAAAAGAGATTATACTCTGCGAGGAGAACAGGAAAAATGTAGGTGAGATTAAGGAGAGCTATCTCAAAGGGTTGAAGTTTCATTACGTGAATGACATAAAAGATGTTTTGGATATTGCCCTATTGAAGCAAAAGGTAAAGAGCCCTAGAAAATTCTCAATACCCAAAAAGAAGAAACAATAGTAAAGCTAATGCTAGGAGCTATATAACAAGAAAAGAGGAATCTCGTAGCGAGATTCCTCTTTTCTTGTTATATTAAATTTCTATCTACTACAAAAATTATTCGGCATAGTGCCTAAAATCTTTAAGCATTTCTTGTAATCTTTTTCTTGCAAAGAAAATTCTACTTTTCACTGTTCCAATTGGCAGCCCTAAATGTTGAGCTATCTCCTGATACTTGTAACCTGACACGTGCATTGAGAAAGGTACTTTATACTCATCAGTAAAACTATTGATAGCTTTGTTTATCTCTTTAATTGTGTATGCACCATCGGGTGTATCAAATCCTGAATCTTGAGGAAGATTGAGGTGATATAGGTTTTCCGTTCTATCAATAATAGTCTGGCTTCTCACAATTTTTCGATAGTTGTTCACAAATATATTATGCATAATAGTAAACACCCAACCCTTAAAATTTACATTTTCGTAATATTTCTCTTTATTGTCTAAAACTCTTAGGGTTGTTTCTTGTAACAAGTCTTTGGCTGCCTCTCTATCTGTAGTAAGCGACAATGCAAAATTAAGCATATTGTCTTGTAGACTGAGAAGGTTATTTTCAAATAAATTGTTTTCTTTCATAATTGTGTTCTTTAAAATTCTAAGTGAATGAATGATTGTGTATATTTTATCACTTAACACTAACAAAGATAAGCATTTTAACTTTCACTGTTATAGAGAAAAGCAAATTATATTGGTTAAAGGATGTTATATATGTGTGTTAAAAATACAATTAGCTGATTGTCAGCATTAAAACATATGCTAAAAGGCTTTTTTATGATGAAAAACACTCATTGATTGTATCTATGCATGGATATATAGAAGCATATAACTAAAAAACAAAGGATTTTTAGACTTTATCTTCCAATTTACGTATATCAACAAGACAGCCTTGCATAAGTTTAATTGTATATCAATACTGTTTTTTAAAACTAAAACTCGACATTGCTAATAACTTGGCATATTATTTGCATGCTATAACTATAAACGATAAACTAAAAAACAAATAGCTATGACAAAAAAAGGAAAAATTGGGGTTACGACAGATAATATATTCCCCATTATTAAAAAATTTCTGTATAGTGATCATGAAATATTTTTACGAGAGTTAGTATCAAACGCTGTTGACGCCACACAAAAGCTAAAAACCATATCTTCTGTTGGAGATTTTAAAGGTGATCTTGGCGATATCTCCGTTCGTGTATCTATAGATGAGGAGGCTGGCACACTTACCATTTCAGATAAAGGAATAGGTATGACTGCTGAAGAGATTGACAAATATATCAATGAAATTGCCCTTTCATCTGCCAATGACTTTTTAGATAAATATAAAGACAACTCTAATGCAATAATTGGACATTTTGGGCTGGGTTTTTACTCTGCTTTTATGGTAGCAAAAAGAGTGGAAATTAAAACACTATCCTATAAAGATGGTGCAGAAGCTGTGAAATGGACATGTGACGGATCTCCAGAATATACTATCGAGAAAATAGAAAAGGAGACTCGAGGAACAGATATTGTACTTCATATTGATGATGAGAATAAAGAGTTTTTGCAAAAAGATAAAATAACCACGCTACTCAACAAGTATTGTAAATTCTTGCCCGTGCCAATTGTTTTTGGTAAAAAGGAAGAGTGGAAAGATGGTAAAAGTGTGGAAACAGATGAAGACAATGTAATAAACAATACTACACCGGCGTGGATGCGTAGACCAAATGAACTAAAGGAGGAAGATTACCTCAACTTTTACAGAGAGTTGTATCCAATGAGCGAAGAGCCTCTATTTTGGATTCATCTAAATGTGGATTATCCATTTAATCTAACTGGTATCCTATACTTTCCGCGCATCAAAAGCAATATAGACTTGCAGCGAAACAAAATTCAGCTCTACAGCAATCAAGTATTTGTAACAGACTCTGTAGAAGGCATTGTGCCAGAATTCTTGACGCTATTACACGGAGTAATAGACTCACCCGATATACCGCTTAATGTTTCTAGGTCGTACCTACAAAGCGATCACAATGTTAAGAAAATATCAAACCATATTAGCAAAAAAGTTGCAGACAGACTGGATGAAATATACAAAAAAGACCGCAACGAGTTTGAGGAGAAATGGGATAGCTTAAAGCTGTTTATTGAGTACGGTATGCTTACAGATGAACGGTTTTACGATAGAGCTGAGAAATTTACTCTGGTAAAAAACATTGACGGTAAACACTTTACACTTGATGAGTATAGAACGCTTATAGAGGAAAATCAAACAGACAAAGATGGCAACATAACCTATTTGTATGCTAGCAATAAAGATGATCAGTTTACTTTTATTGATGGTGCAAAAGAAAAAGGATATGATGTGCTACTGATGGACGGACAACTTGACACACACTGGGTGGGCCTACTTGAACAGAAGCTCGAAAAGAGCCGATTCATTAGAGTGGATAGCGACACTGCAGAAAATATTATTGTTAAAGAAGAGGCTGCAGAGATAAAGCTAACTGACAAACAAAAAGAAAATATTGATGAGGTTGTTAAGTCGCAGTTACCAAAAATCGATAAAACAGAATTTATGGTAGATTATAAAGCTCTAGGCGAAACAGGCAGACCTATCCAAGTTATCCAAAACGAGTTTTCGAGACGAATGAAAGAGATGGCTGAAATGCAACCAGGCATGGCTTTTTATGGCGAAATGCCTGATACTTACCAAGTAGCCCTAAACATTGATCATCCTTTGATAGCGAAGATGATAAGCGAAACCGAATCGAAAAAGAAAGAAGAGCTTAAACAATATGCAGTTGAAAACAAAACATTGCACCAATTGATTGACTTGGCATTGCTTTCGAACGGAATGTTGAAAGGAGAGGCTTTAAATGAGTTTATAAAACGCAACTACGAAGGTTTAGCTTAACCAGAATAGAGCTGTTTTATATTATAAAACAATCAAACTAGAAAAGAAAACCGATGGATATGACTATTCATCGGTTTTTTATTTCAATAAAAATGTGGTAGTTATAAACAAACATTTTAACTTTGCAGCAATTAATTAACCACAAATGCAACCCCTAATGAAAAAAGCTCCTTACAAGGCAACTTATTCACCTTTCAGAAGTTTCACAAGAGATGAGTGGAGCAAACTCGAAGAGCACCCCATGTTTCCTATTTCCGATATAGACCTTACAAAACTAAAAGGTTTGAACGAACCACTTACTTTGAAGGAGATGGAAGAGGTGTATATCCCTTTGATTCGTTTGCTCCAAATACACATCACACACTATCGAAGATTGCACAACGAACTTGATGAATTTTTTGATAATACAAGCTATAGAGTTCCCTATATTATTGGCATTGCAGGCAGTGTGGCTGCTGGAAAAAGCACCACTGCAAGGGTGTTGCAAAAACTATTATCTCTTACACCCGAAAAGCCAAACGTAGAACTAGTTACAACTGATGGATTTCTCTATTCGAATGAAGAGCTAACAAGACGTGAAATATTTAACCGTAAAGGTTTCCCAGAGAGTTATAACGCCAAGAGCTTGATTGCTTTTCTATCTGCAGCCAAATCTGGACGACGATTATTGACTGCCCCTGTATACTCGCATCTCTATTACGATGTAATGCCCAATGAGATACAAGAGATAAAATGTCCGGATATTTTAATTGTAGAGGGGATAAATGTATTGCAGGTATCAAAAAGCGCCAAAGACAGACGCAAGAAACGTGTGTTTGTGTCAGACTTTTTCGACTACTCTATCTATGTGGATGCTCGCAATAGAGATTTGCGCCAATGGTTTATAGAGCGGTTTTTCACCCTTCAAAAAACTGCGTTTCTCAATCCTGAATCGTATTTTCATCAACATGCCAACTTATCTAAGGAAGAAAGCATAGCGTTTGCTACACAAGTGTGGGACGATATAAATCTACCTAATTTAGAGCAAAACATTTTACCCACTCGTTTCAGGGCAGACCTAATATTGGAGAAGGCAGAAAGCCATTTTGTGAGAGGGGTAAGAATAAGGAAGGTTTAAACAGACAAAAACACTACAGAAACAAAAAAACGGTGGGTTCTATAAAAGAGCCCACCGTTTTTTATATTGGCTATATATTATTTATAAGTATCTAACTATATCATTTGCTATCTTTCCAAACTCTTCTTTTGATAGTTCAACACGCTTGTTCGACAAATTCATATCACCCTCACTTTGTATAGGAATCAAATGAATATGTGCATGTGGAACTTCTAAGCCAACAACCATCACCCCTACCCTGTTGCACTCAATTGCTTTCTCTATAGCTTTGGCAATCTTTTTTGACAACACAATCATCTCTTTAAGCATTTCATCATCAATATCAAAAAGATAGTCGACCTCTTTTTTTGGTATTACCAAAGTGTGTCCTTTAGCCATAGGATTTATATCGAGGAAGGCATAAAAATGCTCGTCTTCAAAAATTTTGTATGATGGTATTTCACCTTTCACTATTTTGGTAAAAATGGTAGCCATAATTCAATTGGATTTAGATTGTAACTAAAATGAATTTACTTAAATTGCTATTTCAATAATTTCAACACTCAAAACTCCCGATGGAATTTTAATATCCACCACATCGCCTACTTTTTTCCCCATCAAGCCTTGAGCAATGGGTGTGTTAACTGCTATTTTACCTTGCTTAAAATCTGCTTCTGTTTCAGAAACTAAGGTATATGTCATCAGCTTTTCGGTTTTCAGGTTCTTCATCGTCACCCGGTTCATTATCTTAACCGTTTCTATGCCAATTGCCTTTTCATCAATAAGCCTAGCTGTAGCCAATACACCTTTTAGTTGAGATATTTTTGCCTCCAACATACCTTGTGCTTCTTTTGCAGCATCATATTCGGCGTTTTCAGACAAGTCGCCTTTATCTCTCGCCTCTCCAATTTGCTGTGAAATTTTAGGTCTTTCAACAGATTCAAGATGTGCTATCTCTTCTTTGAGTTTATTATAACCATCTTGGGTCATATACGTGATTGACATAATTAGATCTTTTAATTAATTGTACTGTAAATAATATTGTGCTATATATAAATAGAGTAAGAAGTAAGAAAAAAAATTCTGGTCAGTTATTTCCCTGCAGACCAGAATTCCTTCTATTACTTCTAATTATATACTGACAAAGATAATAACTTCTTCGCTTAAATACAAACTATTTGTGTAGAAGCTAAAGAATTTGCTGAAGAAGATGATCAAGTTCACCAAAATCTTCAACTCTTTTTATCAAATCTCCCTCCTTGTTTAATATATAGGCAGTTGGCAACTCTCTAATATTATAGCTTTTCAGTAAATCCGAATAAATAGAGTGAGGTTCATACACAGTTGTCCATGGAAGTTCTACAGAAACATTTTTCCAAAAGTGAGCATCAGAATCAAGAGAAACTTGATATACAACTAAACCTTTAGACTTATATTTATTGTATGCACTTCTTATGATTTCGTTGTGTTGCATAGAAAAATCTGATTGGTAGGCAGTGAAATCGAGTAAAACAAAATTCCCTTTGAAAGATGATAGGCTAACCTTTTGTCCCTTCACATTTGATAGCGAAATATCGGGTAGCTGAGACTCTGCAAGGGTTATATTGTCATAAAAGTCGCTCTGTTTCTCTTGTTGCTTTCGCACTCGTAAAGCATTCATAGTAAACTCATACAGGTGTTTGGTGCGTTGTGCTTCTGGATAAAATCTATTCCAAGATGTAGCAACTGCCCCAAACATAGGATAATCTTTCTTGTCATAAGGGTCGAAAATCAAATAGCCATCAATCTTTTGAAAAACAGCATAGTAGGCAGCAGCACTTGCTGGATTACCTAAAATAAGATCTGCAGCATTAGTTTTATAGATTGACAATATAGAATCTACCCTTTCCATATAAGTAGCATCATCTAGCTCTTTGTTTTTGTGTTGCTGCATCAGTGTCGATATCTTATCTTTTGTATCAGCCTGCATGGTTATCACTGTTTTTATCTGTGCATTAGGCATGGTAGGCTCTATCTTATAAGAGTTGTAAAAGTTAGCACCATCTGCATTAAAATCTAGAGTTTGGGTAGAGTCAACTGCAAACACAGCTATCTGATTACCCAATCTTAGCTGATAAAACTCGGGGTTTTCTGGAGCTTTTTCTTTAAAAGAGAACTTTCCATTTTCTTTCAACTTCACAGAATCGAGAATTGCGATACCGCCAAGCCCCCTGTGCTCTATGTATAAAACTTCTCCTTCGGCTTGGCTTATTTCTCCATTTACACTAAAAGTCTTCTCCTTAGAGTGGCACGAAGACAATAGCACAATTGAAGCTACAAACAAAAACAGTGTTGATGAGATTTTCTTAATCATTTTCATATTCATAATATAAATAAAAACGTGTTGTAATAGCAAGATGCAAATTTATACATTTTTTCGCATACATAGATAGAAACTACCAACAACTACATAAATAAATTCTCTTTAATGGCTCTGTTTCCATTTTTACTCTATAGATTGTTGCATAATAAGACATTAAAATTGAAATTAATATGTAACTTTGTCTGATTATTAGATATAAAATAAAACAATAAAAAATTTATGATTAATCCAATTGTTCAGAGCATTACGATGGCAGATGGCCGTACGATTACGCTCGAAACAGGGAAATTGGCAAAACAAGCTGATGGTTCTGTAACCCTACGAATGGGAGAAACCGTATTGTTGGCTACTGTTACTGCCGCAAAAGATGCAAACCCTGGAGTTGATTTTATGCCTTTACAGGTTGAGTACAGAGAGAAATTCTCCGCATTTGGAAGATATCCAGGCGGATTCATGAAAAGAGAAGGAAGACCTTCTGAACATGAAATATTGACAAGCAGACTTATCGACAGGGTTTTACGCCCTCTTTTTCCTGATAACTATCACGCAGAAGTTTTTGTAAACGTTACATTATATTCATCCGATGGTGAAGATATGCCCGATGCATTAGCAGGATTGGCGGCTTCAGCAGCACTAGCTGTTTCTGATATTCCTTTTCATGGACCTATATCAGAGGTGCGAGTTGCACGTATAGATGGAAAATTTGTTGTAAACCCCACTTTCTCGCAAAATGAAAAAGCCGACATGGACATTATGGTAGGTGCTACTCTAGATAACGTAATGATGGTAGAGGGAGAAATGGACGAGGTGAGCGAAGCCGAATTTTTGGGAGCTATCAAAATTGCTCATGCAGCTATAAAAGATCAGTGTGAAGCACAAATAAGATTGATGGAAGCTTGCAACACTGTTGAAAAACGCGAATACGAGCACGAAGATGAAGACGAAGAGCTAAAGAAAGATATTTGGGACAAATGTTACCAAAAGGCTTACGAAGTTGCAACTGCTCAAAACCCTAACAAACACGAAAGAATTGAATCTTTCATGGCAGTTAAGGAACAATACTTACAGTCTATTGAAGACGAGGAAGAGCGTGCTGAAAAAGCTCCGCTAATTAGTAAGTATTATCACGAAGTGGAAAAAGAAGCTATGCGTCGATCTATCTTAGACGAAGGTAAGAGATTGGATGGCAGAGCTACAACTGAAATTCGTCCTATTTGGTCAGAAGTTGATTACTTGCCAGGTCCTCACGGCTCGGCAGTATTTACACGAGGCGAAACTCAAGCGCTTGCTACTACAACTTTGGGAACTAAATTGGATGAAAAAATCATTGATGATGTTCTAAATAGAGGTAAAGATCGCTTCTTGCTTCACTACAACTTCCCTCCATTCTCTACAGGTGATGCTAGACCACACCGTGGTACTGGTCGTAGAGAGATAGGACACGGAAATTTGGCACATCGTGCTTTAAAAGGACAATTGCCAGAAAACTATCCATATGTAATTCGTGTAGTGTCGGATATTCTTGAATCAAACGGATCATCGTCTATGGCCACCGTGTGTGCAGGAACACTTGCACTGATGGATGCTGGTGTGCAAATAAAGAAACCTGTATCGGGTATTGCAATGGGTTTAATTTCTGAAAACAAAGGACAAAATTTTGCTGTACTTTCAGATATTTTAGGCGATGAAGACCATTTAGGTGACATGGACTTTAAAGTTTGTGGAACTAAAGATGGTATTACAGCTGCTCAAATGGATATTAAAGTAGATGGTTTATCTTACGAAATATTAGAGCAAGCGCTTACACAAGCTCGTGAAGGAAGATTGCATATCTTAGATAAAATGCTAGAAACTTTATCAGAGCCAAGAGCAGACTTTAAAGCTCATGCTCCACGTATCGAAACTATGGATATTCCAAAAGATTTGATAGGTGCTGTTATTGGACCAGGTGGAAAAATTATTCAAGGAATACAAGAAGAAACTGGTGCAACTATAACCATTGAAGAAGAAGATGGTCGCGGACACATTCAGGTGTCAGCTTCAAGTAAAGCTATTATCGATGCTGCTATGAACAAGATTAAAGGAATTGTTGCAATTCCAGAGGTTGACGAAGAGTATGAAGCTACAGTGAGATCGGTTATGCCTTATGGTCTGTTTTGCGAGTTCCTTCCAGGTAAAGATGGCTTACTTCATATTTCTGAAATTGCGTGGGAACGTATCGAAAATATTGAAGACGCAGGATTTAAAGAAGGCGACAAAATAACAGTTAAACTGATTGATATTGATCCACGTTCAGGTAAATTCAAGCTTTCACGCAAAGTTTTACTAGAAAGACCCGAAAGACGCAACTAAACAATACTAGTTGAAGTTCTTTTTACATATAATGAAAAAGTGTCCAAATTTATTTTTGGACACTTTTTTTGTTTAAGACTACCCTGTTCAATCTTCACCATTTCAACACGATTTTTGTAAAATGTATTGCATACAAAAGTATGCGTTTGCTTCACACTGTAATCTCCCATAAAATCAGCTTATTCCAAACAACCATCTTATAGTCTGCACCATAAAAAAAGTGTAGTGAGTATCTATCTACTACACTATACAGGCTGATAATTACTAAAATTCAACAAACTGTTTTTTTGTTTCTAATTATAAATAATTGTTTAATTTCCACTGCGTCTGTTTGATAATTTATCTGCATATATTTTCAAAACAGTTCGACGGATCTTCAAAATGTCTAAAACGGTTGAAACTTGCATCTACCATGGTAGATCTGCTTTGAAAAAGATTATTTTTGTATTGATGCACAAATTTGAGCCATTCATCTCCTGAAACTCCAATTTCCGACATAAAAATCTCTTTTCATCAGTTGATTTTTTAGTTTTAGCCTGCTTTTTATTTCTTGGCAGCTTTTCTCTCCATGTATTTTTCAAAAAAGATACATCTTAGCGTTTCAAAGCGCCTCTACGGTGGTAGATTCAGTTTTCATAGTATGAATTTTCAATCTACCGTGGTAGATTCAATTTTCAAGACTCAAACGCCCAATCTACCGTGGCAGATTTGATTTCCAACTTTATTGCGCCGTATCTACGAGTGAATTATAAGAAATAACAGCCTGTTATTTACAAATTGAAACTTGCTCAGCTGTGAAAATAATTTGAGTGTCAGATAAAACAGATCACTAGCAGCGAAAACGGATTTTCTTGACAAAACTTGAGGTTGGATTTGATTGCAAAGCTGCGAAAAGAGCTAAGCTTGTAGTTTTTATATAGCTGCTTTACTAGCACCTTTTAACAATCTGTTTTGTCCAAATTTTCAAATACCATGAGTTTTAATACTCATCTTTAAAGCTATTAATCTTAAACAACTTAAATAACTCTACCACCACAATAGGAGTTATAGACAATCCTAATACATACAACCAATGTATTGCATCCATCTCAATCAATTTAAAAGCTTTCATGAAAGGTGGATATAGAAG
The DNA here is from genome assembly GCA_012840785.1 of Bacteroidales bacterium. Taxonomy (GTDB): domain Bacteria; phylum Bacteroidota; class Bacteroidia; order Bacteroidales; family Dysgonomonadaceae; genus UBA2632. Next base: position 9,421 of record DUVZ01000297.1, on the reverse strand, counting down.
TATTACCAGCATCATAACAGCTGAAAGAAGAATACCCGCAATAAGTGCTTTGTTTTTGAATATACTTGTTCTGAAAGAAGACAATCTGTTTGAATGCAAATTGCGAACATGAAACAGCTGAGAAAACGCCAATACAGTAAAAGCCATTGTTTGTCCCAATTCTTGTCCACCATCATGACGACCCAATAGGTAAGCCACAAGCGATATCAACCCAATAGTTGCACCTTGATAGACAATGCGCCAAGTCATTCCTTTCGTAAAAAACCCCTTCTTTGCATCACGTGGGTTTCGTGTCATGATATCTTTCTCGGCTGGATCGACACTCAAAGCCAAAGCGGGGAAACTATCTGTAACTAAATTAATCCAAAGAATATGTATTGGCAGTAATGGATTTCCTATATTAAACATAGAAGCAATAAAAATAACCAATACCTCGCCTACATTTGCTGAAAGTAAGAATTGAATCGATTTCAAGATGTTATCGTAAATACGTCTACCCTCTTCAATAGCAGAAACAATGGTAGCAAAGTTATCATCAGTAAGAATTATATCGGATGCATCTTTTGCCACTTCAGTTCCCACTATCCCCATTGCCGTGCCAATATCGGCTTGCTTTAGTGCTGGAGCATCATTCACCCCATCGCCAGTCATAGACACCACCTCACCATGAGCTTGCCATGCTTTTACAATACGCACTTTATGCTCGGGGGCTACTCGTGCATATACCGAGTATTTATGAACATTATTAAACAAATCATCATCACTCAGCTTTTCTAGCTCCAACCCTGTTAGGGCTATATCACCTTCATTGTAAATGCCTATCTCTTTAGCAATGGCAATCGCTGTTACCTTGTGGTCTCCGGTTATCATTACAGGTCGAATACCGGCTGTGCGACATTTTTTAACCGCCTCAATAGCTTCCGGACGTGCGGGGTCTATCATACCCAACAGCCCCACAAATGTGAGGTTGGTCTCTATAGTTTCGTTATTCACATTTGATGGAATATTGTCTATCTCTTTTTGAGCAATAGCAAGCACACGTATTGCATTTTGAGCCATTTGATTGTTTTGCTCTTTTATAGTTGCAATATCCTCATCGGTTATTGCACGAATCGCTCCATCCACTAAAATAGTTGTAGTAACACCCAATACCTCATCCAATCCACCTTTTACATTTACAATAAACCTGCCATCTGGATGCTTGTTGATTGTTGCCATTCTTTTTCGTTCAGAATCAAACGGCACTTCGCTCACACGTTTGTACTTTTCTTCTGCCTCGTTTTTATTTACACCATGCTGTAAGGCAATAGCCACAATGGCTGTTTCTGTTGGGTCGCCACTATTCTCAGCTGTTCCATCGGGTAGCATTTTCAAGTGTGCATCGGTACACAGAAGGCCTGCCATAAGAAGCGTTTTTTCAGATTCATGCAGTTTATGAAAAGCATCCGGAGATTGATAGCTCTCTTTTAAATCCACACTCCCATTTGTAGTCCAACCTTCTACAACAGTCATTTTATTTTGAGTAAGTGTGCCTGTTTTGTCTGAACAGATAACAGTAGCACTACCTAACGACTCTACTGAAGGTAAAGTGCGCACAATGGCATTAGACTTCACTAAACGCTTCACACCCATTGCTAACACAACAGTCGAAATCACTTGTAAACCTTCGGGAATTGCAGCAACAGCCAAGCTGACAGCCATCATAAAGGTATCCAAAATAGAGTTTCCATATAAAACACCTACAACAAATATTAATGCACAAATAGCAAGCGCTGCATAGCCTAGTATTTTGCCCAGCTCTTCTAAGCGGCGCTTCATAGGTGTATCAGTCGATTCGGTATGCTGAAGCATATCTGCAATTTTACCCACTTCGGTTTGCATGCCCGTGGCAACTACTATACCGCGTCCTCTTCCATAAGTAACCATTCCTGTGGAGAAAGCCATATTTTCTCTATCGCCCAAAGGTATGTCTTTGCCCTCTAGTACCTTGGTATGCTTAATGACAGGCACAGACTCGCCTGTTAGTGCTGACTCTTGTACTTTAAGATTTATGGTTTCAATCAAGCGAAGGTCGGCTGGAATAATATCGCCTGTATCTAGTACAACAATATCTCCTGGTACAATATCAACAGCCGATATTTCAGATACTTCTCCATTTCTAAGCACTTTAGAGTGAGGAGTACTCATTTTATTTAAAGCTTCAAGCGACGACTCTGCCTTTCGTTCTTGTACCACACCAATAATAGCATTAACTATGAGAATCCCTAATATAATATAGGTGTCGAGCAACCCCTCTCCGTGCATAATACCAATAACCCCAGAGACTGCTGCAGCAACCAACAGTATCAAAACCATAAAGCTTTTAAATTGCTCAAAAAACACCATCAACAAAGATTTTTTCTTTTTTGACGTTAGTCGGTTTTTGCCATACTGTTTAAGACGACTCTCAACCATGCCTGAGGATAAACCCTTATCGAGCATAACGTCCATCTGCTTCTCTATTTCTTTGATTGAATGCTTGTAAAAATGGCTCATAAGTTTTATTAATTTTGTTGATGAGTATGTTTGCTTTAAACACAATTACTCTTATCTTTAAAAAAGGTAAACAATCAATTTGACATTATTGTTTTGAGCTATCGAAAGTTTCAAAGAACCGCTTTTTACAACATAAATATGTTTTATAACATCTATTACTAAAGCGAGGTTTTCAATTGTTTTTAATAACTTGCGATGCTTAAAAAAATGAGGCTTTGCATAAAGCAAAGTCTTTTTAATATGTAGTTTCAAGATTTTAATTAATATAAATTCTTTACACATGAAAGTCTATAAAACCAATGAAGTTAAGAATATTGCCATACTAGGCAGTTCAGGAACAGGTAAGACCACTTTCGCAGAGGCAATCCTTTTCGAAAGTGGTCTTATAAAACGACGTGGCACTATTGATGCCGAAAACACAGTAAGCGATTATAATCCTGTAGAAAAAGAATATGGGTATTCTGTGTTTTCAACACCAATTTCGATTGAGTGGAAAAACAAAAAAATGAACTTTATAGATTGTCCTGGGTCAGATGACTTTGTGGGAGGTGTTATTTCATCTCTCAATGTTGCCGATATGGCCTTAATGCTAATTGATGCTCCGAGTGGCGTAGAAGTTGGGACAATGAATCAATTCAGATATACTGAAAAGTTCAACACTCCTTTAATGTTTATAGTTAACCAGCTAGACCACGATAAAGCAGATTACGAAAACACACTAACTAACTTAAAAGAGATATACGGCAATAAAGTTGTACCTGTACAATATCCTATTACCAGTGGTGAATCTTTCGACGCTATCATCGATGTTTTGAAGCGAAAAAAATATAAATGGGCTCCTGGTGCTACTGCTCCGGAAGTATTGGAAATACCCGAAAGCGAAGAAGAGAGAGCAGAAGAATACTACCAAGCTCTATTGGAGGCTGCTGCTGAAAACGATGAAGAGCTGATGGAGAAATATTTCGACCAAGGCACTCTGACCGAAGAGGAGATGCGCGATGGTATTCAAAAAGGTATGATTAGTCGCGATTTATTCCCTGTATTTTGCACCTCTGCAGAGAAAAACATGGCTGTACATCGTGTTATGAACTTCTTGAGTGTTGTTGCTCCATCACCCGATGATATGGAAGCACCTATCAACACCGATGGAAAAGAGGTGAAACCAGATTCTGAAGCACCAACTAGTCTTTTCTTTTATAAAACAACAATTGAACCACATATTGGAGAGGTTTCTTACTTCAAAGTAATGTCTGGAAGATTGAAAGAGGGTGACGATCTTATGAATGTTGACCGTCAATCGAGAGAAAGAATTGGACAAATTTTTTCAGTTGCTGGACAGCTGCGCACAAAAGTTGAGCAACTAGAAGCAGGAGATATAGGTGCTGCAGTGAAGCTTAAAAATGTGAGAACAGGCAACACATTAAATGAAAGAGGAGTTGAACAGAGATTTGACCTTATAAAATATCCTGAACCTCGCTATCGAAGAGCTATAAAACCTGTTAATGAGTCAGACTCGGAAAAGATGAACGAAGCTCTCAACGTTATGCGCCAAGAAGACCCAACATGGGTAGTAGAGGTTTCGAAGGAGTTAAAACAGACAATTGTTTCAGGACAAGGTGAGTTTCATTTAAGAACCTTGAAATGGAGGCTAGAAAACAACGATAAAATTGAGATTGAATTTTTTGAGCCAAGAATTCCCTATCGTGAAACTATTACTAAGAGTGCTCGTGCAGAGTATAGACATAGAAAACAGTCAGGTGGTGCTGGACAGTTTGGTGAAGTTCACTTAATTGTAGAACCTTATGTAGAAGGTGAACCTGTACCTCCAGTATATAAGTTTGATGGTAAAGAGTTCAAAATTCAAGTGCGAGACACAGACGTTGTAGACCTTGAGTGGGGAGGAAAACTAGTATTCATCAACAGTATTGTAGGTGGTGCTATTGACACTCGTTTCTTACCTGCCATTTTAAAAGGTATAACAGAACGAATGGAACAAGGACCACTAACAGGGTCGTATGCTAGAGATGTACGTGTGATTGTGTATGATGGAAAGATGCACCCTGTTGACTCTAATGAGATTTCGTTTATGCTTGCTGGGCGAAACGCATTTAGCACTGCATTTAGAAATGCTGGACCAAAAATTCTTGAACCTGTATACGACTTAACAGTTTCAGTACCTGCAGATTTCATGGGTGACGTAATGAGTGACCTACAAGGCAGACGTGCAATGATAATGGGAATGGATAGCGAGGCTGGATTTGAGAAAATTAATGCTAAGGTTCCATTAGCAGAGTTGTCAAACTACTCTACATCGCTAAGCTCTCTTACAGGAGGACGCGGATCATTCTCTATGAAATTGGCAAACTACGAATTGGTGCAATCTGACATTCAAGATAAACTATTGAAAGCTTACCAAGAAAAACAGGATGAAGATTAATTTATAGCATCATCATAAACCTTGCTATTTTATATAACTAAAAGGCTGTTTCTATCTAATTGTAGAGACAGCCTTTTCTTTTACATCAACATACCAACCAAAAGCTCATCAATTGAATCTGTTTTATTCGAAACCAATGAAAAGCAACTCAATAGGAAGCTCAAAAGAAACACAAATAAAGAAGTGTTTTAGAAAGAGTGAATTATTAGAGTGTTTTGATAAGAGGTGAAATATTAAACAGTTCATTTCGTTAAAAATAAGTACATTTGTATTTTTAAGAGTAGAACAATAAATTGCCACATATCAATATGGAAACCCCCACCCTATACTTAATTCCTATAACTATGGGAGATACGCCCATAGACAAGGTATTGCCAAAGTACAATACAGAGATAATTAATAACCTATCGTTTTTTATTGTAGAGAATATACGCACATCACGGAGATTTCTCAAAAAATGCAATCCTGAAATTGATATAGACGCTCTTACTTTTTACGAGCTTAATAAACGAACTTTGTCGAAAGATATTGCAACTTTTTTAAATCCTATGAGAATGGGTGAAAGTATTGGCGTAATTTCTGAAGCAGGTTGTCCTGCAATAGCCGATCCAGGGGCAGATGTTGTAGCCATTGCACAGAAAGAAAACTATAAAGTAGTGCCTCTGGTGGGTCCCTCATCTATTTTAATGTCGCTTATGGCATCGGGTTTTAATGGGCAAAGCTTTGCATTTCATGGTTATCTCCCAATTGAAACGAATGAACGTATTAGAGAGCTAAAAGAATTGGAAAATAAGGTTTATAGAGATAATCAAACTCAGATATTTATAGAAACTCCCTATAGAAATAACAAAATGGCAGAAGATATTCTAGAAAACTGCAAACCTCAAACCAAGCTTTGTATTGCTATGAATATAACATGTGACAATGAAACCATTATTACCAAAAAAGTGGGTGCATGGAGAGGCAAGCTGCCAGATATGCATAAACAACCATGTGTTTTTTTAATCTATAAATAATCTCTATAAGAGAAAAGCAAAAACACTATAAACACTTGCAACAAAAATATAACAATAGATTTACTAGATGAATATCCAGCATAATATAGAACTAAAGCCCTATAACTCTTTTCGTACCAAAGCCAAGGCAAAGCTTTTTAGCGAACCCAAAACAGTAGAAGAACTGTGCCAAGTAGTAAAACAATACACAAACGAAAAAATATTAATACTAGGCAATGGCTACAATCTTTTCTTTACAAAAGATTATAACGGTTTAGTTATTCATCCTCTCATGAAAGGCATTAATGTATGCTATGAGAATGACAAAGTGGTTGATATAGAAGTAAATGCAGCTGAAAACTGGGACGATTTTGTAGCGTATTGCGTAGCTAACAACTATGCAGGTGTAGAGAATCTCTCATTAATCCCTAGTTCAGTAGGTGCTGTTCCCGTTCAAAACATTGGGGCTTATGGTACAGAAGTAAAGGAGGTGATAACACGCGTAAAAACAGTAAATATTGAATCAGGTAAACAAAAAGAGTTTACAAATGAGATGTGTGAGTTTGGATACCGTGATAGTGTTTTCAAACGAACAGGTAAATATATTATCACTTCTGTTATATTCAGATTACAAAAAGAATTTATTTATAAGCCAAAATACAAAGATGTTGTAAGTGAACTTGCTGGCATAGAAGCTCCAACAATGGCTGATGTACGCAATGCGGTTGTAAACATCAGAACTCGCAAACTGCCCGATTACGACATATTGCCTAATGCTGGTAGTTTCTTTAAAAATCCATTTCTAACTAATGATGAAAAGGAAAGCCTTTTGCGCTTGTTGCCGGATGCAACTATCCACAAGGTAAATGAAAGCTGTTTTAAAACATCTGCAGCATTTTTAATTGATAGAGCAGGATTTAGAAACAAACGCAACAAAATGGTTGGCACATATAAAAATCATTCTCTCATCATAGTTAATTATGGCACAGAAGAGGGAAAAGAGATTGTAGATTTTATGAAAGAAGTTCAAAAAAGCGTATATTCACATTTTAAGATATGGTTAGAGCCTGAGGTGAGGGTTTATTAAAACAAATAATAGGTGAATAGAGCTACAAGCATCTGGCACTCTTACCATTAAAGAGACTAAATTAACTCAACATTAAACTAAATCAAATATGGCATCATTTATAGTAGAAGGTGGACATCAACTCCATGGAGAAATTACACCACAGGGAGCTAAGAACGAAGCTCTACAAGTAATTTGTGCAACTTTGCTAACCAACGAAGAGGTAGTTATAGATAACGTTCCTAATATATTGGATGTAAACAATTTGATTGATTTGCTGAAACGAATGGGTGTGGAGGTGAAACAGCTTAGTAAAGACAGTTATTCATTTTGTGCAAACAATATAGATTATGATTACACTCAATCGCAAGATTTTGTAAAACGATGTGGTGCACTTCGAGGCTCTGTAATGCTTATTGGTCCACTGCTTGCTCGTTTTGGAAAAGCAATAGTGCCAACTCCTGGAGGTGATAAAATTGGACGAAGAAGATTAGATACTCACTTAAATGGAATAATTAAACTGGGTGGGGATCTTGAATTTGATGCAGAAAAACAACTCTTTAGTTTATGTGCAAAGAAGCTAAAAGGAAGCTATTTGCTTCTTGATGAAGCATCGGTAACTGGCACAGCCAACCTGATAATGACTGCAGTATTTGCAGAGGGAGAAACAACAATTTTTAATGCCGCTTGTGAACCTTATGTAGAACAACTTACCAAAATGCTAGTGAGAATGGGTGCACAAATTGAAGGTATAGGCTCTAATCTGTTATGTATAAAAGGAGTAAAACAGTTATTTGGTTGTTCTCACACGCTTTTACCCGACATGATAGAGATTGGAAGCTTCATCGGAATTGCTGCTATGACTGGCTCTGAGATAACCATAAAAAATGCTTCTTTAAATGATTTAGGCATCATTCCACAAACTTTTTCTAGATTAGGAATTACTGTTGAGCAAAAAGGAGAGGATATATTAGTGCCCAAACACGAAAAATATACTATCGAATCCTTCTTAGATGGCTCAATTCTTACTATTGCCGATGCACCCTGGCCTGGACTAACACCTGACTTGCTGAGCGTGTTGCTTGTGCTAGCAACAAAAGCTGAAGGCTGTGTTTTGATACATCAAAAGATGTTTGAAAGCCGACTCTTTTTTGTTGACAAGTTAATAGATATGGGTGCTCAAATTATATTATGCGATCCGCATCGTGCAACAGTTATTGGTATGGGTGATAGATTTAAATTGAAAGGAATGACTATGACATCACCTGACATTCGTGCAGGTATATCTCTGTTAATTGCTGCCATGGGTGCTGAAGGTAAAAGCGAAATTCATAATATTGAACAGATAGACAGAGGATATGAAGATATCGACATTCGTTTAAATAAGCTAGGTGCACGTATAAAGAGGGTGTAAAGCAAGCAATTTATAAAACATATAACTAAAGCATTGGCAAAACACTTTTCCCCTCATAATTTATATGTGAAACTATTTGTCAATTTGCAAATACTTTCATTCCTTTGTGTAGAAGCATTATTAATTTAATCTACTACTTAAGAAATTAAAATCTAATAATACTTATGCCTTAATATAAATCCTCCAAAAATATGGATCATACAACTGTAGTCAAAGACTTAACACAAGTAACAATCAGATTATCGGGTGATTCAGGTGACGGAATGCAACTTTCTGGCACATTGTTTTCTACTCTATCTGCAATATTTGGAAATGAAATTGCCACTTTTCCCGATTATCCATCAGAAATTAGAGCCCCTCAAGGAACGCTAAGTGGTGTGTCGGGATTTCAAGTAAGAATAGGGTCAAAAAACATTCACACTGCTGGCGATTTAACCGATGTGTTGATTGCAATGAACCCTGCAGCACTGAAAGCTAATGCACAACACCTTAAAAAAGATTCTATCGTAATTTTCGATACTGACTCTTTTAATAAAAGAGATTTAGAAAAAGCTGCTTTCGCTACCGATGACCCATTTAAAGAACTAGGCATGAATGAGCTGCAATTAGTTCCGGTTGCAATCACAACAATGACTAAAGAGAGTCTTAAAGAGATGGGATTGGACAATAAAGCTGTTTTACGCAGTAAAAACATGTTTGCTTTAGGATTGGTTTGCTGGTTATTTAATCGTCCAGTTGAAATTGCTGACAAGCTTCTCGAAAAGAAGTTTTTGAAGAATCCCAAATTAGTAGAAGCCAACATTAGAGCATTAAATGATGGGTACAACTTTGGCAACAACAGACATCTAACAGTTTCTACCTATAGAATAGAAGCCTTAGAGCCTGAAAAAGGGTTTTATACAGATATAAATGGCAACCTTGCCACAGCATACGGATTAATTGCTGCTGCTGAAAAAGCAAATATAAATATGCTA
>DUVZ01000296.1 GCA_012840785.1 Bacteroidales bacterium | reverse complement strand
GTTCACTATTTATGCAACAGCTTAGCTTTCCAAATGTTGGAATGGCCACAGCATATGGCTTTGGTTCAGGTATTGGTTGGTTGTTAGCAATTGTAGGGTTAGCTGCTATTCGTGAAAGACTTCAATATTCAAATGTGCCAAAACCCCTCAAAGGGTTGGGTATCACCTTTATTGTGGTTGCTCTTATGGGTATTGCCTTTATGAGTTTCTCGGGTATAGATATTTAATAAGTAAAAATAATAATTGAGTTTTCAATATAAATTATCATAAGTAATATGAGTGTATTATTGAGTGCCGGAGGTTTGACAATTATTACAAGTGTTGTTGTCTTTTTGATAATAATCTTAATACTTGTTGTAGTGATTTTAGTAGCAAAAGCAAAATTGCTGCCTTCTGGAAATGTAAAAATAGTTATTAATGATGAGAAGGAACTAGACGTACCTGCAGGAGGAACACTACTAAATGCTCTGCAAAACGAAAAGATTTACCTATCATCAGCTTGTGGTGGTAAAGGAACTTGTGGCGAGTGTAGATGTCGCGTTACTGAAGGTGGTGCAGGCATACTACCCACAGAGGTTGGTTTCTTTACACGTAAAGAGCAACAATTAGATTGGAGATTATCCTGTCAAGTAAGAGTAAAAGAAGACATCAAAATAGTAGTTCCCGAAGAGGTATTCGGTGTAAAAGAATGGGAATGTGAAGTTATATCTAACAAAAATGTTGCCTCTTTTATTAAAGAATTTGTAGTTAAGTTGCCTGAGGGTGAAACATTGAATTTTATTCCTGGTTCATATTGTCAAATTAGAGTACCTGAGTATGATATCAAGTTCACAGAAATGGATATCGATGAAAAGTTTAAAGATGAATGGGATAAGTTTAATTTATGGCCACTTTCAGTGAAAAACGATGAAGAGGTTGTAAGAGCCTATTCTATGGCAAACTTCCCAGCCGAAGGAAATATCATTACACTCAACGTTCGTATTGCTACTCCTCCTTTTGATAGAAAAACTGGAACATGGAAAGCTGGCGTAAAAGCTGGTATAGCTTCTACTTATATTTTTAACCTAAAACCAGGAGATAAGGTTATGGTGTCGGGTCCCTATGGCGAGTTCCATATGTTGGATACTAAGCGAGAAATGTTGTTTATTGGTGGTGGTGCTGGTATGGCTCCTCTACGTTCACAATTGCTTCACTTGCTTAAAACATTAGAAACAACAGATCGTAAAGTTTCATACTGGTATGGAGCTCGTTCTAAGAGAGAGATTTTCTATGAAGAAGATTTCCGAGAGTTAGAAGAGAGATTTCCTAATTTTAGCTTCCATATTGCTTTATCTGAACCTCTTGAAGAGGACAATTGGACAGGTCCTGTAGGATTTATTCATCAAGTTATACTTGATAATTATCTTATCGACCACGATGAGCCAGAAGAGATAGAATACTACATGTGTGGCCCTGGACCAATGGCTAAAGCAGTAGAAGGCATGCTAGATAATCTTGGTGTACCTCCCGAAATGTTGATGTTTGACGACTTTGGATAATTTTTGAACAAAGTCTATAAATATAAAAAGCAATAAAAACGATTGATACAATTTATGTATCAATCGTTTTTATTTATAACTATAGCCAAATAGCTTGTTTAACAAATATTTACTTGGTGTTATTAAACTTAAAGCATAAGTTTGTGATTCAATTTAGTAAAGAGTATATTTAAACTATCAATAAATATTTTATTAATTTAATCATCATAATATTATGAAAAAAGTAGATGTTCTAATAATTGGTGGAGGCGCATCTGGTCTCTCGGCTGCAATTAGCTCAAAATCAAACTATCCTGATAAGTCTGTTGCAGTAGTAAGAAAAGAGAAACAGGTATTAGTTCCCTGTGGTATCCCTTATATATTCGGTTCTTTAAACTCCAGCGACAGAAATGTTATGCCCGACCAAGGTATGTTGGATCTTGGAGTTGAAATAATAATTGACGAAGTTGACATTGTTGATATTGAAGGACACACAGCCGACTTAGTAAAAGGCGGTAAAATAGAATTTGAGAAAGTTATTTTTGCTACAGGTTCTATACCCACTAAGCCCAAATGGCTAAAAGGCGCCGATTTAGAAAATGTATTTACTATTCCAAAGAATAAGATCTATCTCGACGAAATGCACGACCAATTGAAAGGCTTAAAGAAAATCATCACAATTGGCGCAGGCTTTATTGGTGTAGAAATGTCTGACGAAATGAATAAAGAAGGTTGGGATGTTACATTGGTTGAATTAGAACCCACTATTTTGAGCCGTGCCTTCGACAAAGAGTTTGGAGATAAAGCAGAAGAGCTACTCGTAAAACGTGGAGTAAAAGTTATCACAGGCAAAGGTGTGAAAGAGATTATTGGTACAGACGGAAAAGTATCGAGCGTTATTCTTACATCAGGAGAGGAAATTGAAGCCGATGCAGTTATTCTATCCATGGGCTATGCTCCCAACACTGCACTTGCTGAAAAATCTGGTTTAGAATTAAATAAATTTGGTTTTATCAAAACATGCGAATATATGCGCGTTGAAAATTGTTCAAGCGACATATTTGCAGTGGGTGACTGTGCCGAAAAAAGAGACTTCTTAACACGAAGACTAAGCACCACCATGCTTGCATCTACCGCTTGTGCCGAAGCACGTGTTGCAGGTATGAATCTATATGAACTAAGCCCATGTAAAGTGTTTGGTGGAACTATTGCTATTTACAATACAGCAATAGGCGATTCTGCATTTGGTACTGCTGGAATTACTGAAGAGAGAGCCAGGCAAGATAACTTCGATGTTGTTGTTGGAAGCTTTACAGGTATAGACAAACATCCTCGCACACTTGAAGGCACACACGAGCAAACAGTAAAATTGATTGTAGCTGGTGATTGTGGTATGATTATTGGTGGAGAAGTCTTTGGTGGAATAAGTATTGGTGAATTGACAAACACTCTTGGATTCTTAATCCAAAATCACGTTAATGTTAAGACACTTCTAACTGCCCAAATCGGAACACACCCAATGTTAACAGGTTCTCCTGCAGCTTATCCATTAATTAAAGCAGCTGAAATTGTAGCTAAAAAACTGAAATGTAGATCATAATATATTTGATGATACAAAATAAATAACTAGGGGTTCTTATAGCAATTATGAGAACCTTTTTTTTGGTATCATCAGTTTGCTAATTTTGCATTAAACATTCTCTTGAGTTATATAATTTAAGAGAATGTTTTTTTATTATTGTAACTTTTCATTGTAACTTTGACTTAACTTCCTAGTTTGTTCTTTTTAGCAACTAAAAAGCAATATTATGGCAATATATACAATAAAAGATATAGAGAAAATGTCGGGCATAAAAGCCCACACTATTAGAATGTGGGAGAGGCGTTATGGTATGGTTATACCCAATCGCACCGACACCAATATTCGATATTATACAGATGAAGATTTGAGAGAGTTTCTCAATATATCCATTTTAAACAAAAATGGCATGAAAATTTCCAACATTGCTAAGTTGGATAAAAACGAAATAAACAAGAAGGTAGTAAGTCTGCTCGATAGCCCTCAAAAATACGAGCATGTAATTGAGGCTATGATGCTTTCTATACTCCAAATTGATGAGTTAGCTTTAGATGCTGTTTTTAATAAAGCTTTAAAAGAGTATGGCTTCGAAAGATTGATTGAAAATATAGTCTTTCCTCTATTAGAACGCATTGGTCTACTTTGGCAAACAAGTGCTATTACACCAGCTTTAGAGCGATTTCTAACAAATATATTGCGTCATCATTTTATTGTAGCAATTGATAAAGAAGCACCCCTTAAAAAAAACGAGAACAATAAACTAATCTTTTTCTTACCAGAAGGTGAGTTGCATGAGTTTGGACTTCTCTTTTACAGTTACATTGCTCGCAAAAAAGGTTACGAAGTTATTTATCTTGGAGCATCAATTCCACTACAAAATCTAAAAGATGTGCAAAGGATAACACAAGCCAAGGCTTTTTTCTCTGCTCATGTTAATGCTATTGACAAACAAGAGTTAGAGGATATGTTTGATTTCTTTAGAGAAACCTTCCCCAATATACCTTTCTACATTACAGGATTGCAAATTAGAGAACTTAACCCAACACTGCCCAACAACTTTTATGTAGTTTCATCAGCTTCTGTTTTCAAAAAGCACTTAATTGCGTTAGAAAAGGCTGATTAATGAACAACCGTAAACTAAAACACTATATGCATTCGATTTATCATGTTGTGCTCTATCCTAGCGCCACATCAAGCGTCATCATCACAGCAAACCCCAGCATTGCTCCTATAGTAGAGTAATCCGTTTCGTTTCCAGTTTGAGATTCTGGTATTAGCTCTTCTATCACAACAAACATCATAGCCCCTGCAGCAAATGCCAGTGCATAGGGTAGGATAGGGGTCATCGTTAGCACCAAATAAGCACCCACAACTCCAGAGATTGGCTCTACAATACCCGATAGTTGTCCATAATTAAATGCTTTTAATCGCGAAAAACCCTCGCGTCGCAAAGGAATAGAAACAGCCGCGCCTTCAGGAAAGTTTTGCAACCCTATACCAAATGCCAACACCATAGCACCTACCAACACGCCCATGTCTGGACTGTGTGCCAACGCACCAAAGGCTACACCCACTGCCAATCCCTCAGGAATGTTGTGTATGGTGATAGCCAACACCAAAAGAACACTTCGTTGCCATCTTGTTTTAATACCCTCAGCTTCATCTATTTTTAGGCTCATGTGTAGGTGAGGAAGCAGTTTGTCAACCAATAAAAGAAAAGCCCCTCCACTAAGAAAACCCACAAGAGCCGGAATCCATCCCTTCACACCACTCTCCTCTGCCATTTCTATTGCAGGTTGTAGAAGCGACCAAAAGCTAGCCGCTATCATCACCCCTGCAGCAAAACCAAGCATAGAGTTTAAAACCTTTTGATTTATTTTTTTGAAGAAAAAAACCATTGAAGAGCCCAAAGCAGTCACACCCCAAGTGAAGAGTGTGGCAAATAGCGCTAATAGAATGGGGTTATAGTCTAATAAAAATTCTATATTCATAGTTGTATAGGGATGCAATTATCTTATCTGCTAGTTGTTTTCAGGTGGTAAAGATAAAACATTTGAGTTTATCTTGTAGCAAATAACAGTCAAATAAATTGCAGATTGATACATTAGTTTTATTATTGGCAATAATCTATGCAAGTAGTGCTTTGTATTGTATATTATATTTTCATCCACTATTCAATATCCAAAATCGAAGCTGCTACTACATTTGCTACCAATGAACGCAATCTCACCACATCGCCACTGTTATTTGGGTGAACCTTGTTTGTAAGCAATATTACAGCTGTGTTTGTGTCGGGGTCTATTGTTATAGATGTGCCCGTATAGCCTGTGTGTCCATAAGTGTTGGGTCCAAACAAACTGCCATTACTTGAAGCATAGGGTGTAAATATATCCCATCCAGGAGTTCTACCAATAGTTTGCGTGTTGCGTGGCACTGTTATCATAGTTTTCACTCCCAGGGGACTAAGTATTCGTTTACCATTATACTCCCCCTTGTTTTGTAAGGCTACTACTAATATGGCTAAGTCGTTCGCATCCGAAAAAAGACCTGCATTACCAGATATGCCCAAGTTCATTTCTCTTGCTAGTGGATCGTGAACAATACCCTTCAAAACCTCTCCTTTTCCAAGTCTTAAAGTAGGTGCTGTTCGCTTTAGAGTTTCACCTGTAGGTATAAAATCTGTGTGAGCCATACCCAACACATCATAAATATTTCGTTTTGCAAAAGTGCGCAAATCTTGCTTTGCAATTGTCTC